>JABBBT010000044.1 GCA_018607365.1 SAR86 cluster bacterium | reverse complement strand
TAAAAAGGGAGTTTATGCTCCCTTTTTTCTTTTTATAAGATTCTATTTAATAATTTTGTTAAAGTAACTTTAAATGACTGAAAATAAATTTGATATTAAAGAAACGATACTTGCTGTAGATATCAATGAGGCTACGCAAGCAGTTAAAGAAAATCGTTTTAAAGATGCTATCAAGCTTCTTGAAATAAGTTTAATTGAACACCCTGACCATATAGATAGCTTATATCTTGCAGGTGTTTGTTCTAGATATCTTAAAGAGTTTGATGATGCAATAAAATATATTGAATCATTATTAGTGCATGCACCTGACATGGGTCGAGCCTATCAAGAGTTAGCTCATATAAATCGAGATATGGGTAATGAAGAAAAATCAATTTCAAATTATAGGCAAGCATGCGAGCTTAACCCTGCTTTAATTTCTTCATGGATGTCTTTGTATGAATACTTTAAAAAGAATAATAATAAGCCGGCACTAGATCATGCTACCGAACAGATAAATAAGCTTAAATCCTTGCCAAATATGTTGCTTTATATTGACCAGGTTATGAATGAGGGCAGGCTGGGCGTGGCAGAGTTAAAGTGTAGAGAGTTCTTAAAAAAGAATCCGACTCATACTTATGCAATGTCGCAGTTATCAGAAATTGCGAATAGATTGGGTCATTTTGATGATGCAGAGCTTTTGCTTGAAAAAGCAGTTCAATTTAATCCAGATGATGGTGAATTAAGAATGAAATATGCTCTTGTTTTAAGGAAAAAGCAAAAATTTGCAAAGACCATGGAGCAAGTTAATATTCTGTGTGATAAGTATCCTGATAATCTTGCTTATCAGGCTCAAAAAGCAAGTGAGATTATGCAAAATGGTCAACATGAAGATGCCATAGATCTATTTGACGACATATTAATCAAAAACCCGCATAACTTTAGTACATACACCTCAAAAGGTCATGCGCTTAAGACGCTTGGTAAAACTGATGATGCAATTGAAAGTTATAAGTCTGCATATAAAATTAGACCTGATCATGGCGAAGCATTTTTTTCCTTGGCTAATCTAAAAACTTATTCATTCTCTGATCCAGAATTTACTAATATGAAGGAGCAAATAAAAAGGGTTGATCTTTCATTAAGGGATAAGGCATATTTTCATTTTGCCTTAGCTCAAGGTTATGAATCCAATAAACAATATGATGAAGCTTTTTTCCATCTAAAAAATGGTAATCAAATCAAAAGAGATCAGAGTAAATATTCTATAGAGAGAATGGATCAAGAACTTCAAGCTCAAATAGATGTCTGTAATAACGAATTCTTTAAGAACTTAGACATTGGAGGCAGTGACACTAAAGATCCTATTTTTATATTAGGACTACCTAGGGCTGGATCAACTTTGATTGAGCAAATTTTAGCGTCCCACTCTATGATTGATGGAACACTTGAGCTACCTAACATCCTGTCCCTTGCTCAAAGTTTAAGGGGTGGTGATATTTACGGAAAATTAGGCAATTACCCAAAAAGCATGAGCTCTTTATCATCAGATCAAAGAGTTGATATGGGCAGGAAATTTATTGAAGAAACTCAAATGCACAGGGGCAACGCACCTATGTTCACCGATAAAATGCCTAATAATTTTAGACATATTGGGCTAATTCATCTCATTATGCCAAATGCAAAAATTATAGACGCAAGAAGATATCCTCTTGATTGTTGCTTTAGTATGTTTAAGCAGTTGTTTGCTCAAGGCCAAGAATTTACGTATGGTTTAGAAGAAGCTGCTAGCTATTACAATAGCTATATTAAACTAATGAATCATTGGGATAATGTATTACCTAATAAAGTATTAAGGGTTAATAATGAGGATGTTATTAACGATTTAGATGGTCAAGTTAGAAGGATATTGGACTATATTGAAGTTCCTTTTGAAGATTCATGTATTTCTTTCCATGAGACAGATAGATCAGTAAGAACTGCTAGCTCAGAGCAGGTAAGACAACCAATAAATAAAAAAGGAATGGGTAGATGGAAACCTTATGCTCAACACCTAAAGCCGTTTGTAGATACATTAGATACAGATCTTCTTCTTCCTGAGGATATAGCACTTATTAAGTCTTAGTTTCGTTAACATTGAATATATTTAGAAAATCAGTAGTATTATAAGTAATCTAATAGGGAGATTATTATGATAGATTTAATTATATGTGTGGGTATGTTCTATATCCTTCATTTATTTTTTAAGATGAGCTTTTCTTTGCACAAGGTTCCTTTTGTTCAGTGGACTTATACAGATGGAGATACTTCAAATTTAACAGCTCTATCCTCAAGGATGGTTCTTGCATCTAACAACCTAAGACAATCACTACCAGTATTTTTTGTATTTGCAGTGTTGTCAGTAATACAGAATGTAGATAATTTAATGCTAGCCCAAACATGGTTTGGTCTTAGGGTTCTTTATCTTTTAGGTGCTGTATTAGATCTTTACAGATTTAAAATGGTCCGACCAGTTATATGGTTACCATCTGTTATTGTATTAGTATGTATGGGATGCAATTTATATTCTTAATTCTTTAATAGCGGGGCTTTAATAGGTCCTGCTATTGATTTAGAAACTTTCTTTCTGAACGAGCTATTCCTCTATGCACACAGCTTAAATTACTTGTATTCGAATCAATTAGAGTAATAATTTCATGATCAAACATGCAGTATGTTTGAACTATATCCGTTATATATATTTTACTTACAGGCATTTCTAGAAAACTAGTAACTGATAAAATATCATACTGGCTGCACTGGTTAATTTTATTAAGAGCATCCTTATAGGCATCTTCAGTTGATTGCAGTCTTTTTGTTAGAAGAATAGAGCATTTAGTATCAAATTCTGCATACAGATTAAAGGTTAAAAAGAGAATGGATAATTTAAGATAAGTTTTCATTTAACAATTTTAGCATCTTATATTTTGATTGAATATTTTTTAAAAGAGCATTAATGTTAAAAGTAATTTATTAACAGATGAGGTATTGGTGTCTAATTCAAATGATTTTGGTTTTGGAACGCAGATAAGAAAAAGTCCTTTTTTTGAGGCAACTGTAAAGTGGGGCGCAAAAGACTTTTCTGTATACAATCACATGTATATTCCCAGAGATTTTGGTAATCCAGAAGAAAATTTTTGGAACCTAATAAATAATGCCATTCTTTGTGACGTTGCAGTTGAGAGACAAGTTCAGATAAAAGGACCAGATGCATCAAAGTTTGTTCAAATGATGACACCTCGTGATTTATCACAAATGAAAATAGGTCAATGCAAGTATGTTATTTTGACTAATCAAAAAGGCGGCGTTCTAAATGACCCGATTTTATTAAAAGTAGAAGAGGAGTGTTATTGGTTTTCACTTGCAGATAGTGATGTTTTATTCTGGGCTCAAGGCTTAGCAGTAAACTCTAAATATGATGTTGAAATATCAGAACCTGATGTTTCTCCTCTGCAACTCCAAGGGCCAAAATCTAGAGATATCATGGTTAAAGTTTTTGGTAATAAAATTTTAGATCTTAAATATTATTGGTTTAATAGGTTTACCTTAAATGGAATCGATTTAGTCATATCAAGGACTGGTTGGTCTAGTGAGCTTGGTTACGAGATATTTTTATTAAATTCTAGTCAAGGCAATGATCTTTATAATCATCTTATGAAGATAGGCGAACCAATGGGATTAAAACCTGGTCATACCTCTACAATTAGAAGAATCGAAGGTGGAATGCTCTCCTATCATGCTGACATGACAATTAATACAAATCCTCTTGAGCTTGGTTTAGATAAGTTTATAGATTTAGATACTGGTTTTGATTTTGTTGGTAAAGATGCATTAATTAGCATCCTAGACAAAGGCATTAAAAGAAAACAGGTTGGAATTATCATTGATGATGATCCAATGCCTGGCCCAAATACTAGATTTTGGAACATATATGTAAATGATAGTCTTGTTGGTAAAATCACTTCAGCTGTTTATTCGCCAAGGCTAGATAAAAATATAGCTCTTGGTATGGTAAAAGCAGATTATTCAAATATTGGTCAAGAATTAACTATCGATAACGGCATTAAAAAATTACATGCAGTCATTACTGAAAAGCCATTTTATGACCCTAACAAGAGCTTAACTAAGGCTTAAGAGCAGGTATTGAGGTATTTACTATTGAAAAATTATACTAAAAAAAATATCAAAAAAGTTTGGTCTAAAGGCGACTCAAAGAAAGATAGAAAGGGTAGGCTCATATATTTTATCGGCTATTCTAATGACCTAGATGCTAAAGGTAATTCATTCGAGCTTTGGCAGCCAGAACCTATTTTAAATAAATAATTAGATACTTTTTAAATAAAAAGGGAGCTATCGCTCCCTTTAGTAAGAGTCAAAACTAAGCTATTTATTTAACGATCTCATGGTAAGTTTTGCTAATTGTGACATATGAACTTCATCAGGCCCATCTGCAATCCTGCAAAATCTACTTGTAGTAAAAAAATGTCCAAGAGGTGTATCTTGGCTGACTCCCATTCCACCAAAGATCTGTATTGCTCTACTTGAGACGTCCTCACACATTTTTGGAGCAACAATTTTAAGCATAGATATATAGTCTCTTGCGGCATCTATTCCATGCTCATCCATTTTTTCTGCTGCAGCCATTACTAAAAGCCTACATTGCTCAATATCACACCTACTCCTAGCTATCTCATGCTGAACACTTGTTTTTTTACTCAATTCCTCACCAAAGGCTACTCTGCTTTGTGCTCTTTCACACATTAATTCTAAGCTCCTCTGCGCCATTCCAACAAACATCATGGCATATTGAAAACGTCCAGGTCCCAATCTGCCTTGAGCTATCTCAAAGCCTCGTCCTTCTCCTAAAATTAGGTTTGAAACAGGTACTCTCACATTTTTAAAAACCACGTCTCCTTCGCCTCCTGGAGAATGGTATTCTCCTAGAACTCTTAATGATCTAACAATATCTACACCAGGTGTATCAGTTGGGACTAAGATTGTTGAGTGTTGAGTATGTCTTGAATTCCCGGGATTAGATTTGCCCATTACTAGCATCAATTTACATTTTGGTGTAATAACATTAGTAGTCCACCATTTCCTACCATTAAGAACATACTCGTCACCATCTCTTAGAATTTCTAATTCCATATTTGTTGCATCTGAGGAGGCAACATCGGGTTCTGTCATTGCATATGCAGATCTAATTTCCCCAGCTAGAAGGGGGTCTAACCATTTTTTTTGTTGTTCGGGTGTTCCATACTTTGCTAGAACCTCCATATTCCCTCTATCTGGAGCATTGCAATTAAAAATCTGTTGACTCCATGGTGCTCTAGACATTGTTTCAAATAATAAAGCTATCTCTACATTGGTAAGTCCAGGACTCCATGGTGTGTATTCTTTTGGTAAGAATAAATTCCAAAGGTCTTGTTTTTTTGCTTCATTTTTTAAACCCTCATACCAATCTGGATATTGCCAAAGATTATCTTGATTAGACGTAAATTCATCGTAGTCTTTTTCATGAGGGTAAATATATTGCTCCATGAAAACTTCTAGTTTTGCATTGAGCTCTATTGCCTGATCACTAATTTTATAATTCATAATATTTCTCTATTTTATAAAAACTATATTACATGATACTGAATTTGTATCTATAAGCATTTGTAAACAACAGAATATTAAAAATGCTCATGAATAATTCAATATGATTCAAAATAGAACTAGTTCATAATATTTTTATGAATATATGGAATGACCTTAGTTGGGTTGAATCTTTAAGAAGCCCTTTCTTAACTACTTTTTTTGAGGCAATAACCTTAATGGGTTATCCAGTATTCTTAATACTATTTATATCTTTTGGATATTTCTATTGGTCACCATCAAGATTTACCCGTGTAGCAATGATGTTATTTGTTTCAGGAATAATAAACAGTTTTTTAAAAGACTATTTTCAAGATCCCAGACCTGCAATTGAATTCATGCTCGATCCAAAAGTTGGAACCTCATACGGCCTTCCAAGTGGTCATGCACAAATAGCCGTTACGCTTTGGGGACTTCTAGCATATGAATTAAAAGATAAGTGGGTATCACTAGGGGCTCTAATATTAGTATTAGCAATATGTTTTAGCAGGCTATATTTGGGAGTTCATGATATACAAGATGTATCATTAGGATTATTAGTAGGGTTATTAATTTTAGTAATCTGGCATGTTGTGATTTCTAGTAATTTCTTTAAAAACCTATCAAGATTAAATATTTTGATTTGTATTCTAGTATTCCAGCTCTTAGCATATGTTTTTTACCCAACTCACGATGGTCATGAGATAAGTATTTGGTTTTTAGGTGCAATGATTGGTTGGTACGTAGGATCCTCTTACATTGTCCTTATTAAAAATAAGTTAATAAACCTTTGTTTATCATTGTTTAGTATTGGAGTTGTATTTTTTGCAATGATAACTTTGACTAATTTAGCTGGTAATTTTTCCTCTACAGGAATAATAGATTTTTTATTCGTTTATATTTTAGGGATTCTTTTTTCCTTTATTGTTACGTACTTTATTCCACGTTTGTGGGTGTATTTTGGCCTTGCACTAGATATGCACAAAACATAATTATGCTCACAGATAAAAATAACGAAGTTATGACGAAAATACTTGAGGCTTTAAAAAAAGATTCAAACAAAGATAAAAATTTAATTAATCATATTAGCGAAAGGTTAAATGATATTAAGGATGAGGATTCAAAGTTGGAAGAATCATTAAAAATACTTAAAGAAATTAGAGTTAGAGAAAGTTAATTTTTTTAATGTAATATTTTTGGTATATTAAAATTTCATAAATATATTTTTTTAGGAGAATATTTTGAATCAATGTAAATTATTTTTACTATCTCTTTTAATTACAACACCACACCTATATTCCTTTGATAGAGTTTCTGGAGTTGACTTTGCTAGCCGATCTGAAGTTATTGCACAAAACGGTATGGTAGCAACCAGTCACCCCTTAGCAACACAAATAGGATTAGATATTTTAAAAAAGGGCGGAAATGCTATTGATGCAGCTATTGCAGCTAATATTGCATTAGGTCTAATGGAACCAACTGGAAACGGGATTGGTGGTGATTTATTTGTAATTCTATGGGATGAAAAATCACAAAAACTATATGGTTTAAATGCCAGCGGTCCTGCTCCAGAAAAAATAACCATTGATTATTTTAGAGATAACAATCTTTCAAAAATACCACCCTATGGTCCATTGCCAGTTACGGTTCCTGGTGTGGTTGATGGGTGGATAAAATTACATGAAAAATTTGGTTCAATTGATTTTAAAGATTTATTTTTACCAACAATTAACTATGCTAGAAATGGATTTCCAATCACTGAAACTATCGCATTTTATTTAAATTCTTCATCTAAGAGATTTAAATCATATCCAAACTTTAAAGACGTTTATATGCCTAATAACAAAATATTAGTAAAAGGTGATGTATTTAAAAACCCTTATCTTGCAGATACTCTTGAAGAGATATCCAAGACTAAACGTAAAAGTTTTTATGAAGGAAGTATTGCTAAAGTTATGGCTGATTTTGTGAAAGAACAAGGTGGGTTTTTATCTACTAAAGATCTTTCAAATTATCATGCTGAGTGGGTTGAGCCTGTTTCAACTAACTACAGAGGCTATGACGTATGGGAGCTTCCACCAAATGGTCAGGGCATTGCAGCACTTCAAATTTTAAATGTACTAGAAAATTATGATCTAAAAAAAATGGGTTTATTTAGTAGCGAGTACATTCATCATTTCGTGGAAGCTAAAAAATTGGCTTTTGAGGATAGGGCTAAATACTATGCCGACCCTAATTTTAATGATATTGATATTAATTATTTAATTTCTAAAAAATATGCCAAAAAAAGAATGAAACTCATTGATTCTACAAAAGCAATGAATGCTTTAGATGCAGGAATTCTAAAAGATGGCGATACTATATATCTAACAACAGCTGATAAATACGGCAATATGGTTTCATTAATTCAAAGTAATTATAGAGGTATGGGGTCTGGAATGGTTCCACCAAATACAGGATTTATGCTTCAGGATAGGGGTGAGCTTTTTAGCTTAGACGAGAATCATGTGAATGCCTTGAAGGGAGGCAAAAGACCTTTCCATACTATTATTCCTGCCTTCATAACAAAAGATGGCAAACCTTTTGTTAGCTTTGGTGTAATGGGTGGAGGAACCCAGCCTCAAGCTCATGCCCAAATTGTAATTAACTTAATTGATTTTGATTTAAACCTTCAGGCAGCAGGCGATGTTTCAAGAATAGTCCATACAGGATCAAGTCAACCTACAGATGAAATTATGGTTGATGGGGGTCAAATAAATCTTGAAAGTGGTTTTGATTTAAATATACAAAACGATCTAAAAAAATATGGTCATAAAATAGGAGATCAGAAAGGTTTATTTGGTGGCTATCAGGCTATTATGTTAAAAGATGGTGTTTATTATGGCGCTTCTGAATCTCGAAAGGATGGACAAGCGGCAGGGTATTAAATTACCCCTACAATTTAAGTTAAGGGAAAAATAATGAATAATTGGGTTAATTGGGTAATATATGGGTGTCTTGCAATATCCTTATTTTTTTACGTTGTTAAGCTTGCATATAGCTAATATAAAAGAATTAGTAAGGTAATTAAATTATTAAAAATAATTTATATATCAAAAAGACAAAGGTAACAGCCATTCACTAACAGCTAGCTAATAAATGGCTGAGTACCTCTCATTTATTATTTAACAAAAACAGTATGATCTTTGCCTTCATCTACCACTCTTATAACAAGTAAATCAGTGCAAGCATCACCAAGATCTGGTGTATCGCTTTCTCCTCCATGAACCCAATCTGTTCGCTCATACCAATATTCACCTTTTGAATATTGTTTCCATTCACCGGTTGATTTTGATTGTGACACGCCATCCAAAACATAAACTAGTGTCCCTGCCGCTGGATGAAAATGCTTTGGCGTTGACCCTGCATTACATGTTGAACGTTTTTCTACATATAACTCCATACCACCATCTAGGTCAAAAACATCAGAGGATAACAAACCTTCAAATTTTGGTTCCTCATGATTATGAGCTGTAACTCCTAATGTAAATATTAATAATGAAAGCGTTGATAATAAACGCATAATTTTTCTCCATAAAATAAGTTAGATTTTATAGTAGCAAGATATGTATTAATATTGAAGATAATATAATTGCATTTACTTACAAAGCCTATAAAATAGCGTTTCAGACATAGGAGGGATGGCAGAGTCTGGTTTATTGTAACGGTCTTGAAAACCG
>JABBBT010000040.1 GCA_018607365.1 SAR86 cluster bacterium | reverse complement strand
GAAGCCAAGTACTCTATCCAACTGAGCTACAGGCGCAATTTGTTGTGCAATTATAATCCTATTAATTATGTTTTTTAAACCAATCAAAATATTTCTTCATGTGATAATATTTACATACTAATTTTAGGGAATAAAAATGAATAAAAATACAAAACGCCTTATCTATGCATTATTAGTTATACCTATTGCATATATATCATTGCTGCTAGTAATAGATTTTGATGTGAACAACAAAAGACCCATTTTAAGTGTATTTAAGATGCTTCAGAAAGAAGGCTCTCAAGAAATTGTTGATTTTTCAATTAAAGGCAAAGTAGATAACTTTACCTCAAACCCTAATAAAGATAGAAACCCATATTATGGAGATCTTCACGTTCATACTAAATACTCTTTCGATGCCTATGTTTTTGGAGTAACTGCAACACCTGATGATGCATACAGATACGCAAAAGGTGAGGGCATTAGTCATCCACTTGGCTATGAAATGAAACTAAGAGAGCCTCTAGATTTTTACTCAGTGACTGATCATGGTTTCTTTATGGGGATGATTGAGGCCTATGCTGATACGTCTACTGAAGTGTCAAAATTGGAAGTTACTAAACCATTTCACAACTTAAATAGACCAGAAAACCTTACAGTAGATTCAGCTGGTCAAAGATCGGACATTTTTAGTAGCGTATTGGGTCAAGCCATTCTTCAGCCTTATCCAAGCTGGCATCCAAAAATTTTAAAAGCCTGGCTAACTCACAATACACAGCTAGCACTAAAGACCTTTGATTACACAACGCATAAATCTGCTTGGGCTGACATAGCAAGGTCTGCAAATGAACATAACGACCCTGGAACCTTTACTACCTTTATAGGATATGAATTCACAACCTCAACAGACACAGAGGGTGGGAATCTCCATAGAAATGTAATATTTAATTCTTCGAAAGCCCCGATAAGGCCTTGGACAAGAATTGACTCTTTAAATCCTGAAGATCTTTGGACATGGCAAGATGCTTTAAGAGAAAAGGGAATGGATTCTGTATCAATGCCTCATAATAGTAATGGTTCAAATGGTCAAATGTTTGAGTCTGAGACTTTTAAAGCAAATGCAATTAACAAAGCTTATGCAGAAAAAAGAATGAGAAATGAGCCTATCGTTGAAATTACTCAGGTAAAAGGAACTTCTGAAACGCACCCTCTACTATCTCCTGATGATGAATGGGCTGATTTTGAAATTGTGGATTACAGAGTTGGAAGCAGACCTCCAACTTATAGCAAGCCATCAGGAAGCTACGTAAGGGAGGCTTATTTAAATGGACTAACTTTAGATTTTACTCAACAAGGCAATCCATATAAGTTTGGATTGATTGGTTCTAGTGATACACATACCGGTGCTGGCGCTTATGATGAAAGTAACTATTGGTCGAAAATAGGTCTTCTAGATGGTGACCCAGAGAACAGGGGAAGCGTCCCTTTAAAAAAAGAGAATATCGAAAGACTCACTCAGTATATGGAAGCATTCAACCAGCCAATAAGCACTGTTGATATTAATGGAAGAACTTTTGCAAATACAGGATTTACTCAATGGGGAGCATCTGGTTTAGCTGTTGCTTGGGCGGAAGAAAATACAAGAGATTCAATTTTTAAAGCTTTTAAAAGAAAAGAAACCTTTGCCACCACAGGTACAAGAATAGCAGTAAGATTCTTTGCTGGTTATGATTTATCCTCAATTGACTTGAATTCAGATTCATTAGTAAGCCAGGCTTACAATAAAGGTGTCACTATGGGTGCTGATCTTATGCATGATGGAGATCGTTCACCAGATTTCTTAGTTTGGGCTCAAAAAGATAAAAATGGTGCACCTCTTCAACGTGTACAAATTATAAAAGGTTGGGTCGATTCTAATAGCGGGATGCCTCATGAAGAGGTTTATGATGTTGCATGTTCCGATGGAATAAGTGTTGATCCAATTACCAATCGGTGCCCAGATAATGGGGCAAGAGTAAACATTAAAGATTGTTCAATTTCCCAGGACAGAGGGTCTGCCGAACTAAAAACTATTTGGAAAGATCCAAATTTTAGTTCTACTAATAAATCATTTTACTATGTAAGGGTTCTTGAAAATCCATCATGCAGATGGACTACTTGGGATGCCATAAAAGCAGGTCATAAACCAAGAGAAGATCAACATGAAACCATTCAAGAGAGGGCATGGTCATCACCTATTTGGTATATACCAGCTAAATCTGAAGTAGACGTGATACCTCTTGGTGGCAGCGTTAATGTCATCGGGAATGATTAAAAGCTATAAATAATTATTTAAATAAAAACATTGAAATCAAAGGTATTAATATTTTTCTTAATCGGTTTTATCTTATATCTTATTGATATAGGGTTGAATAATGATGACAATAAAAGTATTTATATATCAGATCAAGAAATTAATAGCTTAATATCTGCTTGGAAATCTCAAGTAGGCAGGGTTCCTAATGAAGATGAGATTTCAAGAATTATCAATAACCTTGTTGAAGAAGAAATTCTATACAGAGAGGCATTATTATTAGGCTTAAATAAAGATGACAGAATAATAAAAAGAAGACTTGCACAAAAAATTTCTTTTTTAAAGCAAGAGTCTTTACCTAATAAGCCTAAAAGAAAAGAACTTAATGCCTTTTTTGAAAAGAATAAAAGTAAGTATTTTGTAGAACCTGTATATAGCTTTACTCATTTATTTTTTTCTTCAGATAATAATTCTCAACTAAGGTCGCAGGCCGCTTTCAATAAAATACCAAATAATATTACAGATATAAAATCCGATCCTTTTTTTCTAGGGAAGAATTTTGCTGATATTAACCTTAAAGAAATTGAAAATGAATTTGGAAATAATTTTAATACCTATTTTAAGGAATCTAATTTAAATAAGTGGAGTGGGCCATTCCTTTCATCCTTTGGTCACCATATTATCTTTATTAATGACTATAGATCAGGTTTTTATCCACCTCTTGATGTGGTTATAGACAAGGTAGAACTCGACTTATTAGCTGAAAAAAAAGAAGGAGCAATTAATAATTTCATTGATGATGTTAGATCGGAATATACAGTTATTATTAACCCGAATCTTAGAATTGAATGAATAAAATTATATATTTATACTTGCTCTTCTTTGCATTTGAGACTCAGTCCCATGAATTTAATCCAGCCCATCTTGTAATAAATGAATCTAAGGTTGAGGCATTTAGTTATGACGCGACTTGGATGTATCCCTTTAAGAATATAGGTAAAAGAGCAGAAGTTATATTTCCAGAAAATTGTTTATCTAGTCCTGAAAAGCCATACATTCAAGGTAAATATCTTGTTGAAAAAATTAAACTTAATTGCGCACAGTCCTTAAAAGGCAGCACTTTAAGCATTATCAATTTAAGTGTGCTAACGGATGCATTAGTAACAATAAACTTTAAAAATGATACTTTTGAGGGATTAGTAAATCTTCAAAAAACTGAAATCAATATTCCTGTTCAAAAGCAATATTATCCAACCTCATACCTAAATCTAGGAGTGAGTCATTTATTCGATGGTCTGGATCATATATTATTTATTTTTGGTCTTCTTTTTTGTATTTCAGGTTTTATAAATATTATCAAAACTATTACTGCTTTCACTATTGCGCATAGCATAACTCTAGGTTTATCAGTTTTTAATATCATCTCATTGCCACAGGGGACTGTTGAAGCACTTATAGCGTTAACAATAGTTTACCTGGCATTAGAGATTGGTAGATCAGATTTAAAAATTAAAACACCGTGGATGATGGCTTTTGGATTTGGTCTCTTGCATGGACTTGGCTTTGCTAGCGCATTGGTAGATATAGGTATATCGAACAACCAAATGTTTTTATCTTTATTATTTTTTAATATCGGAATTGAGCTAGCCCAAATAGCCCTTATACCAATCCCGTTATTTCTTATTTATTTATCAAAGAGACTCTATCTCTCAAATCATCTAAAAATTCTAGCAAGCTATTCAATAGGTGGCATGGGCTTCTATTGGTTTATAGATCGTGTAATTGGTATGATTCAATAAATTATTTTTTAAGTATTCATGTTAACGTTTTTAAATAACCACACTATTTTCCTTAAGAACGCCCATCTGCTTCTTGTATTATTTTTTAGTGTTACTTTAAATGCTAGTACCAGTTTAATTGTCCTTGGCTCTGGAACTCCTAACCCTGATCCTGATAGATATGGTTCAGCATATGCAGTCGTTGTTAATGACCGGGCATATTTAGTTGATTTTGGACCTGGGGTGGTTAGAAGAATTTCGGCAATGTCACCATCATGGGGTGGGGATTTCCCTCAACTCGAATTACAAAATATCAACCATGCTTTCTTAACCCACATTCATTCCGATCATTCAGGTGGCTTATCTGATTTAATATTAACACCATGGGTAATGGGAAGAGATAGCGAATTAAGTCTATATGGGCCAAAGGGTTTAAAAGATATGGCTCAAAATATCACAAATGCCTACAGTCTTGATATTGACTATCGACTTAATGGAACTCAGCCAGCTAACTCCAAAGGATTTATTTCAATTGTCAAAGAAATAGATGTGGGCAGCATATATAAAGATAAAAATATCGAAGTTGTTGCATTTAGAAATAGTCATGGCGACCTTTATGAATCTTATGGATATTTATTTATTACTGAGGATAAAAAAATACTATTTTCTGGGGATACAGCAATAAGCTCATCTTTAAAGAATCATGCGAAAGATTTAGATATCTTGGTTCATGAGGTTTATTCAAGCGAGGGTTTTAAATCCAAAACAGATGACTGGAAAATATATCATCAAGCACATCACACATCTTCAATCGATCTTGGCATTCTTGCTAATGAATTAAAGCCAGCGAAACTAGTAGCGTCTCATATTTTATTTTGGGGTGCCTCAGAAGAATCTGTAATCAAAGATATAGAATTAAATTTTAAAGGCAAAGTCATACTTGCTACAGATTTATTGGTTATAGATTAACTAAATAAACATTGACCACAGGCATGCTTAACTATAACCTTCGGGCATTAACAAACACAGGACTAGATGAAATTTAGTGATCTGAAATTATCAGACCCAATATTAAGATCATTACAAGATCAAAATTATAAAGAACCAACACCAATTCAGACTGATGTCATACCTGCTATATTAAACAAAAGTGATGTAATGGCTGCCGCTCAGACTGGTACAGGTAAGACTGCAGCATTTGTTTTGCCTATTTTAAGCATTCTTTCAAACCCAAAAAATAATTACAAAGGCCACCAGTTGAGGGCTCTAATAGTAACCCCAACTCGAGAGCTTGCTGCTCAAGTTAGGGAAAGCGTTAACACATATAGCAAGTATTTAAGCATCAGGTCTACGGCTGTCTACGGCGGGGCTAGGATACATAATCAACAACTTAAACTAAGAAAGGGAGTTGATGTCCTTGTAGCAACTCCTGGAAGGTTATTAGATTTATATAATCAGAAATCTGTAAATTTTAAAAATATAGAGATGTTCGTGTTGGATGAGGCTGATCAGATGCTTGATATGGGCTTTATTCATGATATAAAAAAGATTGCTAATTTACTTCCTGAAAGAAGACAAAATTTAATGTTTACAGCAACTTTTTCAAATTCATTTAGATCTCTAGCAAGAGAGATGGCTGACAAGGCAATAGAAATTTCTGTAACATCTGATGGTGAAACTGGGGAGAATATAGAGCATTATGTTCATCCTGTAGATAAGTCACGAAAAGCTGAACTTTTAATCGAACTTATCGAAACTAAAAAATGGGACCAAGCATTAGTTTTTACAAGAACAAAGCATGGCGCTGATAGACTTCAAAAACAACTGGATAAGGTTTCTATAAAGTCAAAAGCCATACATGGAAATAAAACTCAAAATAATAGAATGAAGGCCCTAGATGACTTTAAAAATAACAGAATTAAGATACTTGTAGCAACTGATGTTGCGGCACGTGGAATTGATATAAAAAAAATGTCACAAGTTATTAATTTTGATGTACCAACAGTAGCAAAAGACTATATTCATAGAATTGGAAGAACCGGCAGAGGTGGAGACAAAGGAACTGCAATATCTCTTGTAAGTGCAGATGAGTTTAGATTATTGCGAGATATTGAAAAACTTTTGAACCAGAAGCTAGAAAGAATTGAGATCGATGGGTTTGAACCTGAGCATCTTATCCCAACAAAAGAAAAGCCACAAAAAAAGAACTTTCATAACAAGGCTGGCTTTAGAAACAGGAAAGGAAATAGAAAGGGCTAGTTAAAAATAAGTTATGAATAGCATTAAGCAATCTTATGATGTCGTTATCTTGGGTGGCGGTGCTGGCGGCTTGTTTTGCGCATTAACTGCTGCCAAAAAAGGTAGGAAAGTTCTTGTTCTAGAAAAATCTAATAAAGTAGGAAAAAAAATATTAATGTCTGGTGGTGGTAGATGTAATTTTACCAATCAATTTATTAATCATAGTAATTTCCTTTCTACAAATAACCATTTTTGTAAATCAGCGCTTTCACAATATACAGCTCAGGATTTCATATCCATGGTTGAGGATCATGACATCGAATATGAAGAAAAAAAACATGGACAACTATTTTGTGTAAATTCTGCAAAAGACATCGTCAAAATGTTGGTTGCAGAGTGTGATAAATACAAAGTGAAGATATTAACGCATGCCAACACCACCAGCGTTAAGTATATTGAAGCTAACTCATATGATTTAAAGGTAAATATAGAAAATAAGACTGAAAATATATTATTTGAAGTTCATTCAACAAATCTTGTCGTTGCAACAGGCGCTTTATCAGTCCCCACATTAGGAGGCAGTGGTTTTGGTTATGATATTGCTAAACAATTTGAATTAAAAATTACTAATCTTCAGGCAGGCCTTGTCCCATTTATGTTTAGCGATCATATAAAAAATATTTGTGAAACCCTATCGGGAGTTTCTCATGGTGTAGAAGTAACATCCAATGAAGTTACCTTTAATGAGGATATGTTATTTACACACAGAGGATTAAGTGGTCCTGCAATTTTACAGATATCTAATTATTGGAACCTTGGCGATTCTGTTAGCATTAATTTAATGCCATCAATCTCGGCATCTGAATACATAAAGAGTGCAAAAAATGATAATCCTAAGCTTCTCTTGAAAACTATTTTAGGAAACAAGATGGCAAAAGCGCTGGTATCTGAATTAGAGAATTTGATGTGGAAAGAATTTGCAAATAAGCCTATTGGTGAATGGTCAAATCATCAAATTGAGGGAATTGGGTTTATATTAAATAATTGGTTGTTAAAGCCGTCTTCAACAGAAGGATATAGGACTGCAGAGGTCACCTTAGGCGGAGTTAATACAGACTCAGTTAGCTCAAAAACTATGGAAGTTAAGAATAAAAAAGGATTATATTTTATAGGTGAAGTTCTTGATGTAACTGGTCACCTTGGTGGGTTCAATTTTCAATGGGCATGGGCTTCGGCTTATGTTGCAGGAAATGATTTATAAATAAGGTTTTGTTAAGATAATAATTATGGATACCTCAGTTTATATTATTGGAAATATTATTTTTATAGGTTTACTTTACTGGGCTGTAAAAGACAATATTAAATAACACCTATCTTCTGATACACTAGCATTTTTTAAAAATCACATAATGCTTTCATTTAATAATTTAGAACTAGTTCTTGGTGGTAAAACACTTTTTGATGATGTTTCGCTAACTATTCATCATCATCAAAAAGTTGGACTTGTTGGTGCCAATGGAACTGGCAAAACTAGCTTATTCAAGATAATAAAAAAAGAAATCGAAGTTGATCAAAGCACTGTAAGTTTTCCATCAGATTTAAGGATTTCTTATCTTGCACAAGAAGTGAAGGGTACTGATGAAATTGCACTTGATTATGTTCTCTCAGGTGATGCAAATCTTGTTGATATTCAGAAAAAAATAGAAAAAGCTGAAATTGATGAGAACTATGAGATTCTTGGAGAGCTTTATGAGGTTTATAGCTCATTAGATGGATACTCAGCAAAATCAAAAGCAGAACAATTAATGGTTGGTCTTGGTTTTAAATCAGGTGATTTTAATAAGCCGCTTAAAGATTTTTCTGGTGGATGGAGAGTTAGATTAAATCTTGCAAAAACATTAATGCAGCCATCAGATTTAATGCTTTTAGATGAACCAACAAACCATTTGGATTTAGATGCGATCCTTTGGCTTTCTAATTGGATTAAATCATTTAAAGGTGCACTGATTCTTATATCTCATGATAGAGATTTTCTTGATGACTGCATTTCATACGTAGCCCATTTATATCAACAATCCATTGAGTTATATTCAGGAAATTATTCTCAATTTGAAATTCTTAGAGCAGCAAAAATGGCAGAAATTCAAAGCAATTTTATTAAACAGCAAAAAGAAGTAGCTCATATGCAAAGCTTTATTAATCGATTCAAAGCTAAGGCAACAAAAGCGAGACAGGCACAAAGCAGAGTGAAGGCATTAGAAAAAATGGAATTAATTGCTCCTGCTCATATCGACTCTCCGTTCAATTTTACAATTTCAGAAACAGATAAAATCTCTAATCCCTTGGTTACTCTTAATAGAGCTGGTCTAGGTTATTCAGAACCTATTCTTTCGAATGTTGCGTTCACGATTTGTCCTGGAGATAGAATTGGTTTACTAGGTCCTAATGGCGCTGGTAAATCTACTCTTATAAAAAGTATTGTTGGGACATTGCCAATACTGGATGGTGATAGAGAAACAGGTACTAACATCAAGGTAGGTTACTTCTCTCAACATCAAGTTGATGACCTTGATTTATCCATATCTGCATTTATGCATATCCAAAGACTTGATGAAACTAAAACAGAAAAACAGATTAGAACCTATCTTGGTGGCTTTGCCTTTAAGGGAGACAAGGTTAAGGATCCTATCAGACTATTTTCTGGTGGTGAAAAGGCTAGACTTGCTTTTGCAATTATTTCATTTCAAAAACCGAATATTCTTTTAATGGATGAACCAACCAATCATTTGGATATGGAAATGAGGCATGCATTAACAGTTGCAATCCAAACATTTAAAGGGGCTATTCTTCTTATTTCTCATGACAGACATCTTCTTAATAGCTCTGTAGACACTTTTTATCTCATCGATAATGGAACACTAGAAATATTTGATGGCGACTTAGACGATTATAAAAATTATATCCTTGATATTAAATCCTCTGATAATAAAGAATCAAAAAAGAAGAAATCAATAAAAGATGGACCAAAAGAAGATAACTCTGAAAAGATTAAAATACTTAATAGCTCTATATCTAAACTTGATAAAAGATTATTTAGATTAAATACAAAACTTACCGAAGCTAATCATAAATTAGCTGATCCAGAATTATATACTGATGACTCCAGCGAAGACCTTCAAGACTTAATAAGAAATCAATTAGAACTTACTAATGAGGTAGAGGCTGCTGAGAAAGAGTGGATGGATAAAGCTGCTGAGCTTGATATTCTCAAGTAATTTAATGGCGCGCCCGGAGAGATTCGAACTCCCGACCCCTTGGTTCGTAGCCAAGTACTCTATCCAGCTGAGCTACGGGCGCAGT
>JABBBT010000004.1 GCA_018607365.1 SAR86 cluster bacterium | reverse complement strand
TAATTTATATTGGAGCTGCAATATTTAACTTAATTGCTATTTACGTTCACGGTACGAGTTATAACCAAATATTTATTTTTGAATTTATTTTGGGTGGTTGGCCGGCTATCTTAGGATTAACAATCGTCTTAAAGGAAGACATTTTTTACTCTATTCGCACTAAATAATTAAATAAGAAAATAAGAAAATTATGCATCCTTGAATGTGATCTTAAAGGCATTATCAAGATCAGCAATCAGGTCATCAGGATGCTCTAAACCAATAGAAAGACGAATTAAGCCATCAGTTATACCAAATTTTTCTTGCAAATCATCTGATACGCTGGAATGTGTTGTAGTTCCAGGATGACAAACAAGGCTTTCACTACCACCAAGGCTTACGGCAGATTTAAAAATAGAAAGATTATTAATCAAACGGAAAGTATCTGACTTGTTAGCATCAATTACAAAAGAAAAGGTCGAGCTTGGTCCTGAACACTGACGTTTATAAACTGATTGATATACTTCATCTTCTATAAAATCTGGGTGGAGAACCTCTGCAGGAATATATGGATTACCATTGATCCACTGTGCTACCTTATAGCCACTAACAGCAGAACGTTGCATGCGAATATTTAGAGTCTCTAGTGAACGAGAAATCATCCAGCTTGAGTGTGGGTCAAGAGTAAGACCCAGCATACCTCGCGTAGCTCGAACCGGACGAACCATTTCAATACTTCCGCAAACAGCACCTGCAACAAGATCACTATGGCCACCTACATATTTAGTTAATGAATACATGGCTATATCTATACCTTGGGGTACAACTTGTTGAAAGATAGGTCCCATAAGAGTGTTATCACAAACACTTATTGGACGATGTCCTGTTTCTGATTTGATGACATCTAAAACTCGATTTAGAGCTTTAATATCAACAAGTGAGTTAGTTGGATTAGCTGGTGATTCAATAAAAACCATGGCAATACGACCTTTTTTACTAGCACTCCGCAGTGAGTCCAGCATGCTTTGCTCATTCAAACCATCACCAAGCTCTTCTGTTTTAATATTAAAATCTGGTAGGAATTTGCGAGTAAGCAATTCTGTTCCTCCATACAAGGGTGCGCTTTGAACAATTACATCACCGGGACGTAGGTAAGCCAAAAGTATGGAGCTTATGGCACCCATACCACTTGAACAAACAACGGAGCGCTCCGAGCCCTCAAAGAGTGAAAGTCGATCTTCTATTATTTCTAAGTTAGGATGATTGAAACGACTATAAATAAGACCGCCAACACTGCCTTCTGGTCCAGGCCTTTTTCCAGCCATAACTTGAAAAAATTCTTCACCCTCCTCTGGGGTTTGGTAAGCAAATGTAGAAGTTAAGAAGATAGGAGGTTTGACTGATCCCTCTGATAGCTCTGGATCGTAACCATAGGACATCATCATAGTTTCTGGCTTAAGTTCATGATCCCCAATTTTCTTATTTTTATATTTCTTATTATTGGACATTCGTTTTTCCCTCTTATGTCTTAGTTATTTTTTACTTAAGTACTTGTATTGAGTTTAATATTTTTTGCATAGTATACGTCTTAACCATAAGTTATTAGTTAAGAATATATAAACTTACAATCAGAAACAGGGGTAACAAAACATATCAACCAGGTAAATTTCTTTCAGTTATGAAGAAAATATCATCAATGTTGAAAAAATAAAAACCACTAATAGATGAGTGGTTAGATTAATCAATGAGATACTTTCATGGAAGATAAATTTTTTATCACTAGAAAACTTATATTTAACAACCCAAAATATAAACAAAATTGAAGTAAACAAAATAAACCAAGGGATATCTTGAGCTGGATGAAATCCTTGTTCAGAAATAATAACAAAGACTGAAACCCACCAAAGAAGGTAAATTGTTAAATAAATTGAATAAAGGTTTTTTACGAATATTCTCAACTTCTACTATTACCACTCAATAGTTGCTGAGGGTTTGCTTGAAATATTATAAACTAACCTGCTAACTACCTCTATTTCATTCACGATTCGATTAGAAATATTCCTCTTAATTAATCAAGAGGAATTGGTACAATAAGAACCTTGCCATTTCTTCCACCTTCCCATGCACGGGTGACAGCTTGCTCAATTTGATCAACTGTAAAGCGAGAATCAATGTTAGCTTTTAAGGTGCCATTTACGATCAAAGGAATTACCTGCCCAAAAGCTTCTTGTTTATCCTGCATAGTTGCTGTCTGATACCACTTATAAAGCCAGAAGCCACGCAGGCGAGTGTCATTAAAAATAACTTGTCCTGTATTAAGAGTAGCAGGCTTGCCTGATAAAACTCCATAAGTTACTAATGTGCCACCATAACCTAAGCTGTCTGCTAGACGACCATAAGTATCGCCACCAACAGGATCTAGTGCTAACACAATTGGTGCATTATCTGTTGCTATAGCTATTTGTTTAGCAAGATCTGGTCCATCAATTAAAACAACATCTGCACCTTTGGCTTTAAGATCTTCAGCCAAACCTTCTCGGCGAACAATGTTTACGGTTTTAATACCACGCTGTTTTGCCAACTGAATAACATAACCGCCAACTGCAGAATTAGCAGCACTTTGTGCAATCCATTGACCTTCTTTAATATCTTCGAAGGAGGTAAGCATTAATAATGCAGTTAATGGATTCACAGCTGACATTGCAAGCTGCTCAATCACCTCAGCACTAATAGGTCCTAGGTCAGGTAATGGCAAAAAACCTTCAGCTGGACCCACTAATTCTTCAGCCCAGGTACTTCCGCTAGCAAGAAGTACTAACTGGCCAACTTTTAAACTCTTTACTCCTGATGATATTTCCTTAACACGGCCAACGCCCTCACTACCAGGTCTTGCAGGCAAGACAGCATCAACACCATAATTTCCAGCAATCTGTAATACATCAGAAGGATTAATAGGTGCAGCTAATACTTGCACTCGAGCCTCTCCTTTATTTAGCGCACGAGATGCTTCTATTTTTACTTCAAGCACATCAGCAGGATTACCTATCTGGCTATAGCTAACATATTTTATTTTAGAATTATGCTCTTGGCTAGAATGATGGCCTGACGTCACAAAAGGACTAAAAACCAAAATAAATGCAAAAGTTTTAATAATAGATAAGTGTTTCATAATGTTCCCTCGTTAGTTATTTTTTGTAGTTTATAGATAGATGAAATTGAATAGTATTACGATGCCTCAAATAAATCCTGCATGCAACCTTATGATTGCTACCCATATTTCTTATCCTATTAATTTTTAGATTAAGATTCATAGCGATCAAACCATTTTCCAAGATAGATGCCTACTAGTGCCCATAAGCTAGCTATTCCTGCACCAACAGCAGCAACTGCAGCCAAACCTAAACCCAAGCCTTGCGTAAGGCCAGTAAACAGCCAGGCCGTAAGCATGTCTCCACCTCGATAAGCAACAATATCTATGACAGGCTTTGCTTTGAAACGAGTCTCTTGATTAACAAGTGTGAATAGCATTTCACGAGCAGGACGAGTCACAGCATAGTTGCCAGCGCGGCGAATGATCTGCAGTACCATAATTACACCCAATAAAGGTGAAATTGCCAATACTAGCAAGCCGATACAAATCATTATTGGAACCATGGCTATGGTTGCAGGCATACCAAATTTAGTAACAATACGACCTGTTGCAAATAGCCCGGTAGAGATTGCTAAAATATTCACTGCAAGATCCATTTGAGCCCAAATAACAGAACGTTCAGAGCGACTAAAATCGCTCAGTAAGTTTTTTAATTCAAAATAAATAAATGAACTAATACCGGTGTATAAAAAAATAAATAAGCCGATAGATAATAGATATGGATTAAAGAAAAACATTTTAAAGCCCGCTAGTGGGTTCCCGCCAATCGATTGATTGGAAACAGGTATATCTAATACCTCATTATTTAATTCTTTTGATTTCAATGATTGAAGATAAAAAATAATAGGAATTGGAATAAGCAGCATCATACTTGCGATAAGCATCAAGTTGTCGGCACCTAAAGAAACTGAGAAAAATGCAGTGATCGATGGTCCGATGAGACCACCCACACTAGCACCAACAGCAATGATACCAAAAAGCCTACCTGACTGCTCTTTACTGAATAGCTCTGACATAAAAGTCCAAAAAACAGAAATATGAAAGAGGCTAAATACGCTTACCCAAACATAAAATGATTTATCAATTAGAGTTCGATCTTCAAAAACAGGCCCTAGGACATAAAAAATAATAAATGATATGGCAAAGATGCCATACATAGTTGGCACCAATAATCGAAAACGAAACTTAGAGACCATACTGCCATATAGAGCTACGATTGCGGTGCTAATAAAAAAATTTAAGGTCCACAACCAACTTACCTCTGCATCAGTCCAATCACTAGCCATAGCATCGCGAACTGGTCGCAAAATGTAATACGCTGACATCAAAATAACCACAAATATAAAAGAAAAAACGACAGCCTTAACTTCTCGCTCATTAATCTTGGAGGCAGTATTTAAAAAACTTATTATTAGATTTGTTATCATTTTGCTCCCTCTTAATGATTAATATTTTTTTATATGATTACACAATATAGACATAGGGAGGATAATGGCAACACTAGGTAAACTAATCATACTAGAACGTAAAATTATACCAAAGCTCATAGTTTTTAATCTTAAAAGATAAAAAAAGAACATGCCTTTTTTTCAACATACGGATTATTCCACTTCTCTTTATAAGTTATACCCTTTGAAATTTTTAGCATGCTGCAGACTCATTTTTACTATACTCCGCCTGAGACTAAAATTATTTTAATAGTCCCAATATTCTTGCCAGGCTTGGTGCTTTTGTTCTTAAAAACCCACGAATTATAATATGACTAAAATAATAACTGGCTTTAATCAAATTCAAGTCTTCTACTTCACGATATACACGCCAAGTATACTTAGATGCATTCACCTTATCGCCTGAAATTGAGTCAGGCCGAACACGATACTGCGCTAGAGTTTCACTTAAACCATAAACATAATCTGTTTTTTTAAGCAATCGAAGCCACAGAGCCCAATCCTGTCGCTTTCGAATCAATGGCATAGATACTTTTCCAAAATATTCAGTATCATATACTGCGGTTAAACAGCCAATCGTACATACTTTCAATAAATCTGCATAGCAAACCTTATCAGGAACACCTATATGCTCAAATACACGACCATTTTCATCAATCTTGTCATAAGATGAACAACTAAAAGGATAGTTGTTTGCCTTCATGAACGCTAATTGTTTTTCTAATTTATTCGGCAGCCACAAATCATCACTATCTAAAAACGCAATATAACGACCTTGTGCCACTTCGATACCCCTATTACGAGCAACTGCTGCCCCCGAATTCTCAGTTAACTGAATTAAACTAATGCGTGAATCCTGCTCAATAAAAGATTGAATCACCTTAATCGAATAATCAGTCGAGCAATCATCAACGACAATCATCTCCCAATCCGAAAAGGACTGATTCAAAACAGACTGGATTGCTTCAGAAATAAAGGCAGAAGAATTGTAGGAAGGAGTTATTATTGATATCAATTTAACACTAATATCTGAGTTACCAGAATTGCATTACCTAAATTCACATTTTTATGACTATAGATAAATATCATTTAGTTTTAAAGTAAAAGGAGCCAGGCTCCCTATCTGGGGTCATATAAGTACAAATCCTGTGAAGTTCATTATAGTGATTGTGTTTAAGAAAATTTAAGGCAGCAACTATTTCAAGGTTATGATTACCAGTCAAAAGAGCTTCCAGAAGATATTGCTCATTCCAAAATCGTACATTTTCTTTTACCCAAGCTTCTAAGTAATCGTGTGGAGTGAAGATATCATGAACATGAACATAAACGCCTTTTTTCAAGCTTGGAATGATTGTTAAAAATTCATGAAGAACATCCCCTTGAGGACGTACCATGTGTGACGAGTCAATGAAAAGGAGGTCGCCTTGCTCTAATTCTTCAAATAACTTTAAATCAAGTAATTCCACTTTTTCTCTTACCAGCTTAATGTTCGGAAAATTTGCTAGCCATGGTTGTTCGTATGGTTCAATACAAACATGCGTTGATCTAATATTCTTTTCTTTTTTGTTCAAATTGAGTGCATGCTGGATTATCTTTGTGGATGTTCCGCAACCAACTTCAATTATTCTTTTTGGCTTAGTATGCCTAACTATATTAAATAGAAATTCTGAATCACCACTTTCAAAACTGCCATTCCTGATATTAAATGCGCTTGCATTTGTTCTGCTCTCTTCTGTTTCTAGAAAAGTTGAGAATTCAGCTTGGTAATTTAAATTTTGTAAAAATCTTAGTTGCTCGTCTTCATTAAAATCTATTCCAGGCAATTCTCGGGGTTCGTTAAGATTTCTAAAAAGATGCGCGTCATTGAATAAAGGTTCATAGTAGTGGTCTCTAATTGGAAAGACACCTATCATTCTCAAAATCTTTGTTGATAACCTTAATCTATTACTTCCAGTCTTGCGATATAACCACATTACCAATCCAGAAATAACTAGCAGAGGGAGGTAAAGAATTTCAAACAATGGAATTAGAGCATTGACTACTTTATTGATAATTCTCTTCATTTGTCCTTCCTGCCTTCAGCGGATGTGCCCTTAAACATCCTAATAGTAAAGTTAAACTCTTTGCAGAGACGCTTTACTTCTTTGAGTGCATCTGTACGTTTGTTCTTCTTAGCTTCAATCATTTTTTCAACCCTCTCTTGTTTGGCTTTACCACTGCTCTCTCTTAATATTCATATGATATATAGCCATTTTAGCATTTCTATTGTTAAAAGTTTATAACAGTTAGTGCCCTAATCCAAACTTACCTTTCTCTGCTGCTTTAATGCTTACTTCAGCCTTTTTGATCAATCTGTATGTAGCCATTTTGCAGTAGTTCTTTGCTTTAACTCTTTCTAAAATATTTCCTTTCGCTTTAAACCACATATGCAAGTGGTAATACTTTCCACTATGTGTTGTTTTGACTACAACGGCTTCATCAGAAATTTGGTGTGCTTCCTTTGTGAAAGCAGATATGTTGTCTAACTTTTTGCCGTTGTCATAAGCCAATCTTAATGTTGCTCCATTCATTTAAGACTCCTCAAATTTAATCTATACACATAGGGTACAGATACATTTGTGGGCATTACTTACATTTAAGTTTACATATCATACTTGATACTACTAAGGAGTAATTGTGGATATTTCGTGTAACTCGAACTAAGGAATGCTTTAGTTACAAGGGGTGTGTAACTAACGTGTAACTACAGAATAGGATAGGAATCGGGGTTGTAGGGCGACAAACTACTCCCACTCAATGAGTAATACCCTCTGAAACCCTTTATTTACAAGGGTTTCAAAAAAGTTTGTATTAACTTTGTATAAGAGAGGTTTCATTTTACGCTCATTTTTGTATGAATATGCCTATAAACTAGGTGTTTCATACAAAGTTTGTATCAAGGAGATTATACAATACATTAGTTACCGACTCAGTGTGTCAAGATATCAAAAAGGTTCTACTCTTCGCTGGTTTTAGTTGCTTGATTCAATAGATATTATAGAGGAAAGAGATGCATCAATTCCTGCCTTATAATCAGCAAAGGTAAAAGACACCGGTATATCAGGCTCTAGCGATCCGACAGCCTATCACTGGCTAAACCAACGTACAAAATTGCTAACACCCCTCTGCACAACATTCATCGGTGCCACAATCAATTCATCTCGCTGTATTTCACCTGGCTTATCGCGCCTGACAAGCGCGCTATTTAGCTCCAACAGGATAGCTGGATCGAGCACAAGCGATGCCTCCTCGGGCTGGTAGGTTGTGCCTATTGGGTAATGCTGACCAGGAGTACTGGTCATTTCAATATGCGACCCCAGCACAGCACTTACCGGGTGATCCTGCGAAAATAATGCCAGACGCTCTATGCTCAATCGGTATGCCTGCCAATCCTTCACATAGATATAACCTGGATAGACTGTGTCACCTGTTAACAGCCACTTTGTTTTGGGATCATAAACCGTTATCGCTTCCTCCTGGTGCCCTGGGGTCGGTAAAATGACCAGCTCTCGCCCGCCCAACTCAAGGCGCGACTCACCGCTGGTCCAGTCTGTAAAACCGAAGAACTCGGTTACACCGTTACCACTGGCCTCCACTACCGTCACCCCCGATTTGCCTTCGAACTGGACATCCCCTTGTCGATGATCTCCATGACTGTGCGAGTGAATCAACACTATGTCCCTATCGGCCACCAGTGCACGCACCGTATCGTAAAGAGGAAAATCGATAGCATCTTTAGTTGCACCAGAGTCCAGTAGCAATGCGGTCTTTGTACCCAGCAGTAGAAACATAAACGGCGCTTCAAAATTGAGACACTTGCTCTGCCTGAGAATATAACTGGCATCATCGTAACGATGGACCTCAATGGCAGGATCATCGCCTACCTCGCAATCCTCAGTGCCATGAATCCATTGCTTATCTCGTAGCAAAGAATCAGCTGATGCTTCCGCCCATAAGCTGGCAGGGGTTATCACCAAAAGGGCCGCTAGCATCAAAACACTACTATTGGATAGCTTTTTCACAATTGTTATATCTAATAGAGGAATTATCTTTGCTTTACTTTCCATATCTCTCTTTCATTCCCACTCAATAGTTACGTCATCTAAAACCTCAATAAAATCAATGGTTTTAAGGGTATTGAAATAGACTTTGTAACTAGTTTGTAACTCTTTTACCATGGTTATAGGTTTGTCAAAATTTTATCGATAGAGTGATATCCGGAGACTATAGCTCCAGGAACACCTAGCTGATGGTGTAAGTCATAAAGCTCACCTGCAAAGAAAACCTTACCATTCAATGGTTCATTTAGTTTTTGAATTATTGACTTATTAATTTGAAACGATTCTATCCAAGTTCCTAGGGTAAATTCATGCCGTCCCCAGTCTTCAAAAACATATTCTCCGGTATATGTCTTTGATGCTTTTCCTTCATAAATTTTATCCAGCTCTTCTAAGGCTTTTAAAACTATTTTTTCTTCAGATTCTAAACAGTAAAAATCCTCCACTTCGCTTCCTTGAATAAGTAAACCCAAAATGTGATTTTTAGAATCTTTTTTGAAAGCCATATCATAATATCCTTTCTCTCCTGTTTTGGCTTTGCACATAATAATATCTGAATAGAATTTTTCTGAAAATTTCATGACTAGCTTAAATCCAGGCATAAAATTAATAGATTCCATTGCATCTTGCTTTTCTTTACTGAGATGAGGAATGAAATTGATATATTCAGATTTCAAGATACCAATAGATGCAGTAACGAGCACTTTGTCTGCTTTATAAACCTGCCCAGATTTAGTTACTACATCCACTTTATCTTTAGAGTAGTCAATTTGTGTAACTGGAGAATTAAATTCGATCTTGTCTTTCACCTCTTCGGCAAAATTTTTGTCTACAAAATTAAACCACGAGGAATTCTTAAATTTAAATTCAGGGAAAAATTTAAATCGAAAGAAAAAAAGTGATTTCATTATGGATGAATTTAGCCATCTAAAAATCTTTCCATATGAACTAGAGCCAAAGTCTTTGTCAAACTTATAAAAAGTATTGTAAGGAACGGTTTCCTCATCAACTTGATCTCCTGATTTGCCTTTAAGACGATTTAACACAGTAGGCAAATGATGTATCCACTCTGCTCCCAAGTCGATTGGAAAATCCGCCAAAGTTTTGTTTTCCTTTAATCTCCCTCCATGTCTGTTAGAAGCTTCAAGAATAAGATAATCAACATTATTTCGTTGTAATATTTTTGCTGCAGCCAACCCTGAAGCTCCAGCGCCTATGATGATAACTTTCCCCTCAAAGTTATATGTTTTATGCAGAGCATTATCCTCTGGAAACATATCCAAAGCTCTTGAGCCCCATCTAAAAACTTTCATTCCCACTCAATGGTGGCTGGGGGTTTGCTTGAAATATCATAAACCACCCTACTGACTTCCTCTATTTCATTTACGATTCGATTAGAGACATGCTCAAGAAACTCATATGGTAAATGTGCCCAACGAGCTGTCATGAAGTCCACTGTTTCGACAGCTCGAAGGCCAATGACTTCTGCATATCTTCTCTCATCACCAACAACTCCAACAGACTTGATTGGTAAATAGACAGCAAATGCTTGGCTAACCTTGTTATAGAGGTCTGCTTTAATTAATTCTTGAATAAAAATGTAGTCAGCCTCTTTGAGAACATTAGTTTTTTCTTTAGTTATCTCTCCAAGTATTCTTACGCCCAATCCAGGACCAGGGAAAGGATGCCTATTAAGCATTTCAGCAGAAAGAC
>JABBBT010000045.1 GCA_018607365.1 SAR86 cluster bacterium | reverse complement strand
TACGTCTATGGCAAGTATTTTTTTTACTGGGATAGCATCTGCAAATGCCCATATGGCAAAAAATGCAATTGATTTCCAAGTTATGCGGCCTGTTGTGATTGGAATAATTTTTGGGTCATTTCTTGGCGCAGTCTTTGCAATTCAAATAGCAGGATCCTTGCTTAAAATCATAATAGGGTTATTTGCATTATTTGTAGCTATTCAAATGATTTTTGATATTGAATTATCAAAAAATAAGAAAATCAACAATGGAGGTAAGTCATACGTTGCAGGTTCATTCATTGGCTTTCTGTCATCAGTCCTAGGTATAGGTGGAGGAATTTTTTCAGTTCCCTACTTCAAAAGTTTAGGACTAAGTCTTACATCAAGTATTGGTACTTCGGCGGCTTGCGGAATACCAATAGCAATATTTGCATCTTTTGGGTATATTTTAATGGGTTTTAACAACCCAATATTGCCCGATATGAGCTTTGGCTACATTTATCTTCCTGCAGTTCTAGGCATATCTCTTACTAGTATTTTTACTGCCAGTTATGGGGCAAGAATAGCTCATTTTGTTTCAGAGAATATTCTTAAAAAGTTACTTATTTCTTTGATGCTTTTAATAGCAATATATATGATAGTTTTATGATCATTGAATTATCAAGTTTTTTTAATAACCCAAGCCTTATAGAGGTTGGTCCAATAAAGATTCAGTACTATGCAGTTTCCTGGTTGCTTTCATCCTATTTAATGTATTTATTTTTAAAATCTAATGAAATTATTGCTGAGATTGGGCTATCAGAAGAAAAGGTAAATGACTTAGTTTTTTTATATGGCCTTGTTTTTGGTGCAATACTTGGAGGCAGAATTGGCTACATGCTCTTTTATGGAACAGATCAATTAATTAACAATCCTATTTCTCTTTTCTATGTATGGCAGGGAGGACTAAGCTTTCATGGAGGGTTGGTTGGTGTAGTTATTAGCATCGTATTATTTTGTAAGAAATATGAAATAAAATTTTTAAGATTGATGGATGCCGTGGCCCTTGTAACACCAATCAGTCTTGGTCTAGTTCGAATAGGAAACTTTTTAAATGGTGAGTTATATGGAAAACCTACGAATGGCGAATGGGGTTTTATTTTTCCAACCGACCCTTTCGGATACTTAAGGCACCCCTCTCAACTGTATGAAAGTTTTGGAGAAGGATTAGTTCTATTTTTGATGTTATATTTTATAAGTAAAATTAGCAGAATACATGGTGCTGTTTGCTCATCATTTCTTATACTATATGGCTCAATTAGATTTATAATTGAATTTTTTAGACAGCCTGATGCACATATCGGTTATGTAGCATTAGATTTTTTAAGCATGGGTCAGCTCCTTTGCATTCCAATGATAGTAATTGGTTTCATTTTGCTTGCCTACTCAAGGAGAAATGCATGAAGGCATACTTAGATCTTCTTCAATATATTTTAGAAAACGGCGATGAAAAGGATGACAGAACCAATACAGGTACTATTTCATCATTTGGGCATCAATTGGCTTTTGACTTAGAAGAAGGTTTCCCAGCTGTAACAACAAAATCACTTGCATGGAAAGGTGTTGTCTCAGAGTTGCTTTGGTTTCTTGAAGGATCTAGTGATGAAAGAAGACTTGCTGAAATCAGATTCAACAAACATAGAGGAGAGCTAACGGATTTAAATAAATATTCAACCATATGGACAGACAATGCAGACAAACAGGGCGTGGCCTTAGGATATGAAAATACTGATTTAAAAAAAGAATTAGGCCCCGTATATGGGGTGCAATGGCGGGATTGGAGTGGAATAGATCAAGTAAAAGAATTAATTAAAAATATTCAGGAAAACCCGGACGGCAGAAGACATATTCTCTCAGCATGGAATGTAGGAAAGATTAATGAAATGGCCCTTCCCCCTTGTCATGTGATGTCTCAATTTTATGTCAGTAAAGGGACTATTAGCTGTCATATGTACCAAAGAAGTGCTGATATGTTTTTGGGAGTTCCATTTAATATTGCTAGCTACTCTTTGCTACTTTGCATCTTTGGAAAAGTTCTAAATCTAAAACCAAAACGCTTTGTTCATTCTTTTGGTGATGCTCACATATATAAGAATTCAATCGATCAGGTAAAAGAACAAATTGCTCGCGAGCCGATGCCATTGCCAACATTGAATCTGCCTAACATAACATCACTTGAAGATATTCATAGTTATTCTATTGATGAATTTAAATTAGAAAACTATGATCATCATCCTGCAATAAAAGCAAAAATGGCGGTATAAATGAAAATTATTTCGCATCTTGTCGCTGTATCAAACAACTTAGTTATTGGAGTTGATAATGATCTCCCCTGGAATTTAAAAGCAGACTTAGCTCATTTCAAAGAATACACGCTTAATAAAACTATCATAATGGGAAGGAAGACTTTTGAATCTATAGGGCGTCCACTGCCAAAAAGAACTAATTTTGTTATATCAAGGACATTGAAGGAGATTCCAGGTGCACAAGTCTTTAAAAGCCTTGATGATGCTATCAAAAGTGCTGAAGAAATTAATAGGCTTGAAGATAAAGAGAACGAAATAGTTATTATTGGTGGTGGCTATTTATTTAGAGATACCATAGAGACAGTAAATAAACTTTTAATTACAAGAGTTGACTGTGACATAGAGGGTGATATTTTTTATCCAGATATAGACTTAACAGAATGGAAATTATGTAGCAAAGAATCTTTTAAAAAAGATGAAGATAACGACTATGATTTTAAAATAGAGGAATACTCTAAATTATGACTGGCTTTGGATATACTCTCTTCTCAAAGCTAAATTTTTAACTCTAATTTCTTCATTCTCAGTATACTTAATCCAATTATTTGCTTGCTTCTTAATTTTCTTATCTTCATCTCTAGCAGCAATCCTAAATTGTTTCTTAGCATTATCAAATTCTTGTAGCTCATAATAGGCCTGACCAAGTGTTAAATGCACCTGAGATATCTTTGTAAGTTTGCCTTTATCAAGACCTTTTTTAATTGCATCTACGGCTTGCTCTATTCTGTCTTCAGATAAATATAAATTACCAAGCAGAACATAGGATTTGCCCTCTTTAGACATCTTCGCAGCTTTTTCTAAAGCTGGGATAGCTTTGTCTATTTCTTGAGCCATTCTCCATGAATCAGCTAAAAGTTTGAGGTTTTTTTCATTACTTCGGACAACTGGCCCAGTCTTTTCTACCTTAGTTTCAGCTTTAGTTACCTTATCAATAACAGTTTCTGTTGTAGTTACAATTTTCTTTTGACCAGAGGTAAGAACTTGAGCAGCCCAGTATGGGTTTTGATTAAGAAGAAGTAGCTGAGCAAGAGCCAAGTATTCAGACTCTTTATCAAGAAAATCTTTGGCATGAGCAGCCTTAAGCGTAATCATATAATCTCTTTCTCTACCCAGTTGACCGTATGTTCCACCTAGCTGAATAAAGTAAAGTTTTTTTGGGTAAAGGTTTACTAGAATTTCATAAATATCTAACTGGAGTAGTAGAGCTTTTTTTTCACCGATTTCTTTTTTAAGCTCATTAATACAAGCTGCGACAATAACGTACCAATTCTCTTTCGGCTTATAACCTTCTTCTTCAGCCATAGTGATTGCTGTTTCCATAGATGCCCTAGATTTTCTAAAATCGCCCAATTGGAAATAGGCCTGACCAAGAAGTGACCATGATTGGGCAGTTACTGTTTCAACTTCATCCATCCACATTAAAATTAAATCAACGCCTCTTTGATATCTTTCTTTCACTAAATTTAATTGAGCCAGGGTAAGCAAGCCAGATGTTCTCAATGGAATTGTTACCTCAGGTTCAGCCAAAAGTTTTTCATAGGCTTGGATTGCTTGATCGTATTTCCCATCTGAAAAATAAACATATCCCCATGTATTCCACATAACTGATCTGTCATAACTTTTTAAGTTTTCTTGATCATCTCTAAGAGCTGTTAATATTTCTAACACAACTTCCATATCTGGAGCGGGTTCGCCTTTTTCATTAACTACCTCTAAAGCCTCATACACCTTAGCCATTTTTTTTGCAGTCGAGGTTTGAAGGGCTCTAGCTTTTTTATACTTAATTTGCTTTTTAGGCTTAGTAGATTCCTGGGCTTCTACATAATTTGATGTGAAAGAAAAAGAAAAGGCCAATATGGCGAATGCATATATTAATTTAGATTTTTTAAAAAGTTTAATCATTTTTCTCCATCTTAAAGGTAAATCTATGCTTAACCGCCTCTACAGCTGTTGGCTTGCCATCAACTATTTTTGGTTTATATTTTAATTTTAATGAAGCTCTTACTGATGCACTGTTAAAAATTGAACATTCTCTCATTTGTGCATTGGGATCTTCTGGGTCTCCACAGTAGCCTTCTAAGGCAACAGCATCTTCAACTGTTCCAGTTTCAGTAATTGTAAAAGATGTAATAGCAAATCCCTCTGTGCCTCTTTCTTGGGCTCTTCTTGGGTAGATAGGCTGGACTTTAAATAATGGAATATATTCGCCATCTCTGAAAAAGTTTCCACTTGCTTTGAAATTAGCCTTTGGCTTGGCCATTGAGACATCTATTCCTGTTAATGGTTGAAGGTCAAGTTCTGGTTGAGCAATATCCTCTGGTTGTTCCTCAGGCTTTTCAGGCTTATCAACCTCAGTCATGAAAGTGTCTATTTGCCTTTCAGGCATTACAACATCAGCTAGTTTTATCGATTTATCTTCTTTCATTCCACTATCGCCTAATGAAATGAGAATAACCATAATAAAAAATAAGCCAGATGTGATTAATACAGAAAGGCCTATTCCTGCAGCATATTTATTAGCATCGAAGGCTTTATTATATAAAGCCTTTAGTGGGCTAAATATTTTATTTAGTAATGCTCTAACCTGACTCATATTATATTATTTTGGTTCTGAAGCTAAGGAGATTGCATTAACACCGGCTTCTCTGGCTCCATCCATCACTTGAATAATAGTATCTGCCATTGCCTTCTCGTCTGCCTGGATAACCACAGATCCTTTTGGATTGTCAGCAAGAAGTTTAACAACATTAGCTTTAACCTGACGAACATCTATTCTCCTTCCATCCATCCATACTTCACCGGTTGGCCCTACAGCAATCAAAATAGCTGCATTTTCTTGAGTCTCAGCAGTATCAGAATCAGGTCTGTTAATTTCTAAACCAGGTTCTTTAATAAAGTTTGCTGTAACAATAAAGAAAATAAGCATAATGAACACCACATCAAGCATGGGAGTCAGATTAATTTCATCATTTTCCTCTTGTACCGCACTAGTTATTGCATTTCTTCTCATAATATTCCTCTATCTATAATTCTCTTTTGATAATGTCATTTAGTTCTTCTTCATGTCTTTTGCTTTTGCTCGTTAGATAAATTGCAGCAAATGAACCTGATAAGGCAGCTACCATTCCCGCCATAGTTGGAAGTGTTGCTTTTGAGACTCCACCAGCCATTGCTCTCGCATCTCCTCCGCCATTAAATGCCATTACCTGGAAAACTTCTATCATTCCTGTAACGGTTCCTAAGAGTCCCAATAAAGGGGCTAAAACTATGCAGGTTTGAATGATGCTAATATTCCTATTGATTTCTATTTTGGCCTGAGACATCATTTTTTCTCTAATCTGAAGCGCATGCCATGACTTTTTATCAGACCTTAAGTTCCATTTGTGTGCAAGCTTCGAGACATATTCATTGTGAGCATGTGATAGATACCAGATTCTTTCAAAAATCATACCCCACATAAAGAATACAAGAATAGCAATTAGCCAAAGCACGCTCCCGCCCTGCTCCATAAAATCTCTTATGGATGAAAAGGCTTCGGTTATTGCAAATGCTATATCCATAGTTTAAACCTATTTACTTTCTGCTCTCTCGGCAAGAATACCAGTACTTTGCTCTTCAAGAATGCTAATAATTCCTCTTGCAGAAGATTGAGTAAACGAGTGCAGTAAACTAGTTGGTATAGCTACAAGCAGTCCTAGAACTGTAGTAACAAGAGCCTGTGATATACCACCAGCCATTAGCTTAGGGTCACCTGTTCCGTATAGCGTAATCATTTGGAAGGTTACGATCATTCCAGTAACCGTTCCCAACAAACCAGCTAAAGGAGCAATAACAGAAATAATTTTTATAAAACCTATACCTTGATCAATTGCAGGCCTTTCTGCCATTATGGCTTCAGCAAGTTTTAGCTCAAGAGTATCGATATCTTTTTCAAAATTCTCTTTACCCACTTTCAATACTCTTCCTAAAGGATTGGAAATATCAGCAGCTTCTTGATTAGCCTGTTTTCTCACGGCAGTCCCAATCATGTATAAACTATATAACTTGTAGAAGGCAAACAATACAGCTATCAAACCAACAGCAATAATTGCATAACCAACCTCTCTACCCTGTTGAGCTCTTTCCATTAATGATGGAGTCTGTATTAAGTTAGCAAGTAAACTTCCACCAGTTGGTCCTGTAGGATCAACTCCAAATTTAACTTGATCACCAACATCTGCATTACCTACAGCTTTTGCTGTTTTGGTATATCTGCCTGCAGGCTGTCTTGGAAGAAATGCATATTGACCTTTCGAAGAGGCATATTCTAAATACTTTCCATCACAAACTGCGTTAAATAATCCAACTCTAGTAACGCTACATTCAGAAGTAACACCATCAACATCAATAACATCTGTTGTAAATGAAACAACTTGAGCACTTGCAGCAAGCTCTCTTGTTAATTCATACCATAACCCTTCTATCTCTCTAATAGTTGGAAGTTCAGTTGTTTCTGACATTTTTCCAGTTAAATCATTTAAGAATTGAACTCTATCTTGGCCATACTCAGCCCCTGTAAGTGATCCAGAAAATTGAACGGCAGCTTCTCCAGCAGAGCTTTGTAAGTGACCAAATAATTCAACCAATGAGCCTAGTTCTTTCTTATAGGCATCTTCTTTAACTCTCAGAATTTCTTCATTCTTTTTGTATTCAGCTTCTAAAGTATCAGCAATCTTTTCTTGACGAACTAACTCTCTTTTTTCAGCTGCTAGAATTGAAGCTTGTTTATTTTTATTTGCTAAGAATGAATTTTCTCTTTCATCATTTGCGGCTTGCTCTTGGGTTTTACCCTCTTTAACAAGTGCTAAAAGAGCTTCAACGGTTGAAATTTCAACAACTTCTTCGTTTGCATCTTGAGCGAACAATGAGCTTGCAAAAGATATTACTAGTAAAAATGGTAATAGATATAAACGACTCATTACACTTCTCCTTTAATTACTGGCATTAGTAACATATCTGTTGGGGCTAATTTCTTAGCCATTCTTATGCCGTTTCTGATTGGTTTTCTGTAACTTCCATCTAACTCATCCCAAGAATTTGTTTCGTTATTCCATCTGCCACTAGATTGTTCGTCTTTTGTTTGATAAAACATTCCAATTCTTCCAATGACAAGAATATTTACTACAGTACCATCTTGTAAGGCGCTCTCGTATGTATCGATTTTTCTTCCATATTCAGCTTCAATGTTATAAGCCTCTAATACCTGTCTTACCTGCTCTGAAGCAGTTACTTTTGGCTTAGCAAGAGATGATCTAACTAGATCAACTCTATTTTGTCTTTCTTCAATCCTAAAGGGAGTATCAAGATTAATGAAGGACTCAAGGCTCTCAAGCATTCTTTGGGCTAAAGGTGGTATTTGTCTTTGCATGACTACTACCTGAACCAACTGGTCATCTAGCTTGTCCATTAAGTCAAGCTGGGCTTCTATCTGGATTCTTTTTTGCTCGTTATAAAGCTTTAGTCCTTCAACTTGTTTCGCAGTAGCTTTCCACTCATTTACGATTTTGTCGGTCTTTTTTTCAGTTGCATCGATATTATCTTGTGAAATTGCTGATAACTCTTGATTTTCTCTTCCAACCTCAAGAACGCTTTCCATATCTGATGACGAAACAAAGCTCGACATAGAAATAAGCACACACAAGTGCACTAAATTAAAATTTTTATTCATATTAATCTCCCTAAAAGATTGCTCATATTAACAGTCAATTCAATAATAATAAAACTTTTTATAAGAATTATTGTAAAGAAAACTGTATTAATATTTTATCATCAACACTGGTGTTTCAGATTTATATTTAATGTATTCCTCATCTTGTCCCCATTTCTTATCAGCTCTAGCCTCTAACATCCGCACTCCACTTACATAAACAAGAAGTAAGTATGTAAATACTGGCGAGATTAAAGTTAAGTACTGAAGTCCATTAAGAGAAGAGAATGACATAACAGCCACACCTGCCCATAAAACTATTTCACCAAAAAAGTTTGGATGTCTTGATTTAGCCCAAAGACCAGTGGTTATAAATTTATCTCTATTTTCAGGTACTGACCTAAATTTAGATTTTTGATTATCGGCAATGATTTCAGTACAAAAACCATAAATAAATAATCCAAGCCCAATATAAAAAAGTGCATTTATTACCACGCCGGTTTCAGAAGATATGGCTGTTAAGGCACACATAGAACACATTGAAACCCAAAGGCCTTGAAGGGTCCAAGTCATAAAAAATTGTGTAGCAGATGGTTTTATAGAACGGAACCTTTTATCTTCTCCATCTTTATGTATTCTCATAAATAGAAAGGTCCCAAGCCTCAGGGCCCATAATGTAATTAATAAAACAATAGCAATATTAGCTCCGTTTAAAGCAGTAAATTGTTCTGAAGTTGAGGCTAATGAAAACCACATTACAGAAAGATATGTGATGCTCCCCATTAAGTCATAAAACTTTTCTGTTTGAAAAACATATGCTGGAATAAAAGCTATCCACTGAAGAGCAAAAGCAATAAAGACAACCTTTAAAACTAAATCGATACCAGTAGCGTTTGCCAACAGAACTGCGGCAAGAAATGCTACTGCTGAAATTACAATATTAATTACTTTATTCATAAATTACTCCCATCCACAAATTCTATTTTCATTTTGTTCGTCCAGCCAGTCTTTTAATGGCTTGTAATAATTCATTACCGAACTACCGCTAAGATCTCTTGAACCAGTTAAATTCTCAAAAGCATCTTGCCATGGAAGGCTCTGCCCCATTGCCATGGTAGAAATAATTTTCTTGCCAGCCTCTTCATCTCCATAAATTGAACATTCATGTAAAGGCCCATCAAAACCAATAGCAGTACATAGTGCTTCATGGAATTGATACTGCATTATTCTAGCAAGATAGTATCTTGTATAAGGAGTATTTGCGGGTATGTGATATTTAGCACCTGGATCAAAGTAATCTTCTGATCTTTCAACCGGAGATGTTATTCCTTGATAAGACTCTCTCATACCCCACCATGAAGAGTTGAGGCTGTTTGCATCAATCTCTCCATTAAAAACACCAGACCTCCATTTATCTAGTGTTAATGCCCATGGTATGACAACCACTCCTTCAAGAGCTTGCTTCATGAGAAGCCCTATTGGATCTTCTTTAGCTTTATTGGCCTCTTCAGAAGAGATAAAGCCTATATTTTTAAGGTAATCGGGAGTAATTGAAAGTGTTAATAAGTCGCCAAATGCCTCATGAAAACCATCATTAGCGCCTCCCTGGAAAAGAGTTGGCAAATGATTGTAGGCTTGATAGTAGAAAATATGACCAAGTTCATGATGAATTGTTATAAAGTCCTCTTCATTTTTTTCAATACACATTTTAATTCTTAAATCATTGTTTGCTGGATCAAGATTCCATGCTGAAGCATGGCAAACTACAGACCTATCCTCTGGTTTTACAAATAATGATCTTTCCCAAAAAGTTTCTGGAAGAGACTCAAACCCCATAGATAGAAAAAAATCTTCAGCATATTCAACCATTTCTTTTTCATCTATATTTTTATCTTCAATTATCTGCGTGACGTTTATAGAAGAATTATTTTCCTCTTTTTCATAAACGAGGTCGTATATATTTGACCAAGACTGTCCCCACATATTTCCTAAAACATGAACTGGTAAGGGCCCATCTAGAGGAACAATTTCATCACCATATTCTGAATTTAATTTACTTCTAACATGACAATGCAATGCCTCATAAAGAGGCTTGACCTCTTCCCAAACTCTATCCGTTTCTTCAAGAAATGTTTCTGAAGGCATATCATACTTACTAAACCATAAGTCGCTTAACCCATCAAAGCCTAGATCGATAGATCCCTGATTACCAATATCTACCATTCTTAAGTACATAGGTTTCATAGGCTTACCTATTTCATGCCAGCCAGTCCAAGCCTTTAATAGCTCATCTGAATCCCTTGAAGAATCTAAAATATTTTCAAAAGCTTCTAAATCTAGGCATACTCCGTCCTCATAGCAGTGCTTTCCACTCCCATACATTGCCTCAAGCTTAGTTGATATTTCTGATAGCTCGCCAGCAAGAGCATCATCAAATGGAGGCGGCATCACAAAAGATCCTTTTAGTAAATCTAGCTGCCTTCTATTTGATTGAGTTGTTTGCAAGTCATTAAAACTAGATGCATCCCTGGAAGTTTCAAGACTTTTTAGAGTATATCTTTTGCTATAGTCAGCAACTATTTTTTGAGAATCGTAAGTAATAAAATTTGAACTTATCCAATAAGCCGAACTCACGGTAGGTCCTTCAGTTAAATTTTCTTCTTCTACTGAAGCAAGAAATATTTCAAGATCTTCAGCAGACTTAGATTGTTCGCCAGTTTGCCCGCAAGAAGTTACAATTGCACATATGGCAATTAATGTGAATATTTTTTTCATAAGTGTTTCCTCAATTAACTAAAATAACATAGAAAATATATATAAAAAATGAAAATATCAACGAATCAATTCAAGAATGGGACTAAGCTACTTATAGATAATGCGCCTTGCTCAATAATAGAGCATGAGTTTCATAAACCCGGAAAGG
>JABBBT010000013.1 GCA_018607365.1 SAR86 cluster bacterium | reverse complement strand
GTATGAGTTAAGTCATCAGAAGCCCAGTCTTTTGCTAGAAAATTTGAAAATTCTTGATCTTTGGTTGTTTGAAAAAATCTGTCATATTGCCTTTGTGTTAACGAATGACCAAATTGAGCTTTTGTAATTTCATTTTGTTGATGTATCTGTATACCAAGATATATAACCGATACAACTACACCAAAGGCAGCTATTACTTGAACAATTAAAACAACAGTTTCTGAATTCATATGCTAGATCCTAATTCCAGTTTAGTATAATTTTACCAGCTTTACCTGAGTTCATTAAATCAAAACCTTCCTGAAAATCAGTGTAGTTCAAGCGATGAGTTATAACCTTTCCTATATCTAAACCAGATTCAATCATAACTGACATTTTGTACCATGTTTCATACATTTCACGACCGTATATACCTTTTAATGTCAGCATATTAAAAATAACAAGACTCCAATCTATTGCCATTTCTTCTGATGGAATACCTAGAATCCCAACCTTTCCACCATGACACATATTTGCTAATAAGTCTCTGAATGCTGATGGGTTGCCAGACATCTCCAAACCAACATCAAACCCTTCAGTCATCCCTAAATTTTTTTGAACATCGGCTAGTTGTTCATTTCTTACATCTATAGTGTGTGTTGCTCCTAATGTCTCTGCTAAAGAAAGACGATAAGGATTTATATCAGTTATTACAACATGACGAGCACCTGCATGTTTACATACTGCAGCTGCCATGGCGCCTATTGGCCCAGCACCAGTAATAAGGACATCTTCACCAAGTAAATCAAACTGAAGAGCTGTATGAACTGCATTTCCTAAAGGATCAAATAAGGATGCTACATCCAAATCAATAGATGGTTTATGCACCCAGACATTAGACATTGGCAAAGAAAGGTATTCTGCAAAAGCACCATTTCTATCTACTCCAACACCACTATTATCAGCACATAGATGACGTCTTCCAGCAAGACAATTTCTGCATCTTCCACAAACGACATGCCCTTCTCCTGAAACAATTTGACCAATTGAGAAATCATTAACATTAGATCCAATTTCTACAATCTCACCTACAAACTCATGGCCTATAGTCATTGGTGTTGTGATGTTATCTTGTGCCCATTTGTCCCAGTTATAAATATGAAGATCAGTACCACAAATAGCAGTTCTTTTAATTTTAATTAGGACATCATTAATGCCTATCTCTGGCATAGCAACATCCTCAAGCCAAAGGCCTGGTAATGCTTCTTTTTTTATTAATGCTTTCATAGAATTTTATCTTTAGCTAATGCAAATGAATGAAGAGCAGAATCTAAATCTTCTTTTGAGAATGATGCTGACATTTGAGTTCTTATTCGTGCCATTCCTTTTGCAACAACTGGATATGAAAAAGCAATCACATAAACACCATTATTTAACATTTCTGCAGCAAATTTTGCTGCCAACGAAGCATCACCTATCATTATTGGAATGATTGGGTGTTCTCCTGGAAGTAAATTAAAGCCAAGGTTCTCTAAGCCTTTACGAAAATATTTAGTATTTTCTTTAAGTTTTGTCTGGAGATTAATTGAAGTTTCAACCAAATCAATAGCCTTGATTGCTCCAGCCACTATTGGTGGAGCAACTGTGTTGGAAAATAGATATGGTCTTGATCTTTGACGAAGTAGATTAACAATTTCACTATGAGCACTTGTATAGCCCCCACTCGCTCCTCCTAGTGCCTTTCCAAGCGTTCCTGTAATAATATCAACCTTGTCCATACATTTATGATATTCGTGAGTTCCTCGGCCTGTATCTCCTATGAATCCTGTTGCATGGCAATCATCAAAGTGCACTAATGCATCATATTTTTCAGCAAGTTCACAAATTTTATCAAGTTTTGCAATCGTTCCATCCATTGAGAAAACGCCATCAGTTGTTATTAATTTGTAACGAGCTCCATTTAAAACAGCTGCTTTTAATTGAATCTCTAGATCATCCATATCATTATTTTTATAGCGATAACGAGATGCTTTGCAAAGTCTAATGCCATCTATAATGCTGGCATGATTAAGCGAATCAGATATCACCGCATCGTCACTACTTAAAATAGTCTCATACAGACCAGCATTTGCATCAAAACATGATGGGTAAAGTATAGTGTCTTCCATACCAACGAATTTACTTAATTTATTTTCTAATTCTTTATGTAAAGTTTGGGTCCCGCAAATAAATCTAACTGAGGCCATTCCATAACCCCAATCATCTAAGCCTTTTTTTGCTGCATCTTTTATACAACGGTTCTCAGCAAGACCTAGATAGTTATTAGCACAAAGATTAATTAAATTATTTACCTCTATCGTATTTACGATTGAGCCCTGAGGAGTAGTTATTTCCCGCTCAGTTTTATACAAGCCATCATCATAAATTTGATTAAGTTGATTTGCTAAGTGAGTTTTAAAATTACCATACATAATTAATTGCCTTGTGTAATAGTCTTAATTGAATTAAAAAATTTATTTAGATATAAATTCATTAACCTCTTTTAAAAATCTATTAAATGATGGTTGATGGTTATACATCATATGCCCTGCTTCAAATTCAGAAAAAACAACCCTACTCATATCAACTGAATTATCATTCATAAAATTTTCAGCTGTAAAGCATGGAGTAGCAAGGTCGTAAAGTCCACATGATACATAAACTTTAAAATCTTTATTATATCTTTGCGCTCTAGCTATATGAGGAACAGTATTAACATAACCAAAATCATTACCTTTCCATTTTTGAGGGTGTTTCCAACTTAAATAAACATCTGAGTCACCACTTTGATATAACATTTTCATTTCAACACCTATCTCGGCAAACCAAGTGTGCATAGCTGTAACATAAGCAGACATGAAACCCTCACTAGATACATCTGTGTCTGAATTTTGACCACCAGAAATATAATCAGATGTCTTATATCTTGAATCAAGTCTGCCTACAGAATAACCCTCGTCTCTAAGAAGCTCTTTTCGAAAACTCGACGGATCAATTCTTAGATTAAAATCTTCAACAAATCTTTTAGATAGGCCAGTAAAAGATACATATTCATTAATTAAATTTTCTTTTTCTTTGGCATCTAGACGAGATCCTTTAAGCAATGCTGGACCATAAACATTTAAACTAAAGTTTTTTGAATCTTTATAAAATTCCTTTAGTGATTTTTTTGTATTTACTTTTCCATGGTAAAACGCAGTTGCAGCATATGATGGAAAGAATCCATAATGAGGACTATTATTTCCTGGATGAAATACCAAATATTGATAATCTGAAGCAGGAGCAACCATTAGCAATCCATTTACCTCTATTGGAGTAATATCACCTGATCTTAATTCAGAGACAAGCAAAGGCCCTCTTATACCTCCATAGCTCTCACCTAATATATATTTAGGAGAGTTCCAGCGTTTATTATCTGTAATCCAACGTCTTATAAATTCTGCAATAATTTTTGGATCTTCATTTACACCCCAAAATTCTGAACCTTCATGACAGCCAGCCGCCCTGCTATAACCAGTTCCAACTGGGTCAATAAAGACCATATCTGTTTCACTTAAAGGAGAAAGTTTGTTATCTACGATGTCATAAGGCGCCGAACCATCATCTGACGCATCACTTGGCACTTTTACTACTTTTGGTCCAAGCACACCCATATGTAACCATAATGATGCTGAACCAGGACCTCCGTTAAATACAAACATGACAGGTCTGTTTTCTTTACTATCAACAATATATTCTGAATAAAAAAATGAAGCTAAGGGTGCACTGGAATCTTCTTTTTCATAAAGAATTTTTTCTTTAAGACTGGCGCTATAGTTAAGTTTTTTTCCATTAAATATACCTTCAAAATCCTTTGTAAAACTTTTTTCATTAATGATTGTATTTTCTTCACAAGCATTAGTATCTTCATCAGATGTGACAGCATCTAAAGAAAATAAAACCGATGCAAATATAAGGGCAAATAGATATGCATTCTTCATAAATAACTCCATAAATTTTTAAATATAGCTTATCACTTATTCTATATTTTATTTTTAAATAGCTCTTTGTAATAATCTCTTGCAATATCAGCAAAATCAATAATATTTTGGCTATAAACTTTTATTTTTCCTGATTCAGGCCTAAATGAACTTGAAAGCATGACAGATGGATACCAATGTTTTGCCCAAACACCATCATAGTCTTTAAGACCAGTTGTCCAACAAAGCATTAAAGGATCCCAATCAATATTAAGTGCAAAGCAAAGTTTCTTTAATGTTGTTTCACTGTTATTTCTTAAATCACTTGCATCTACAACCACAGGAGCTTCGCCACCTTTATCTAAAAGGTAGTTATAAAGACCAAATTGTTCCTTGAAACCAAAGTCTTCAAATGTTGCTTCCGGCCATTTATCAAGGAAGCTAGAAATCACTTCTTCAGGTTTTCTTATTAAGAAACAGTTTGTACAAGATAAAATCCATTTTTTACTGTGGTTGGGATGTAAATGGTGAACCATGTGTTTTTGATAGCAAATACCATTGCCAGCACTCTTAGTGCAGGCTTTAACAACTTGATTATAATCATTCTCTTGGGATTCTATAACTTCATCAAACATTGGATGTTTCTTTTTAGTTGTTATCAAATATGATGCATAGAATGGCTCATCATATACAGCAGTAACATCTCTTCTGTTCCCAAAACTCCTCATTAAAGCTGTGGATAGATTGCGTGGTCCTGACCAGATTGCAATGTTTTGCCTTTTAGACACTATGAGTTAAGTCGTTGTATAGGTGAAGGAGTTGTTGAGTCATTGAGTAATTAGCATTGTTTTCAATCAATCTACCATCTATAGATTCCACAGAAACTAATGAGCCTAGAGTTCCAGTTATAAACGCCTCATCGGCTGAATATACATCCACTAAAGAAAAGTTCTTCTCAAATATAGGTATGTTATTAGATATACAAATCTCAATAATTTTTTTTCTAGTAATGCCGTTCATGCAATAGTCACCAGTACTAGTCCAAACCTGCCCATTTTTTACTATAAAGAAATTACAAGAATTAGTTGTACTGACAAAACCATGAGGGTCTAGCATTAAAGCCTCATCAGCTCCTGCTTTTTCTGCTTGTATGCAGGCCAATATACAATTAAGTTTGGAATGACTATTAAGCTTAGGGTCTTGTACCATGGGGTTTCCTCTTACTTGAGAAACTGTAGCTAATTTGATTGGTGGATTGTCCGTAGCATCTTCAGAATGCTCCATAATGATTACTATTGTTGGTCCGTTAAGAGAATAGGATGGTCGTTGAAACGGTTTACTTTTTACCCCACGAGTAACCATAAGTCTTGCGTGGGCTTTATCAGTCATTTTATTAGCTTCTTGAGTTTTAAATAGCTCCTTTTTTATATCATTTTTAGTCAATCCAATATCAAGATCTATAGCCTTAGCGCCCTCGAACAACCTATCAATATGATCATCTAAAAACAGCCATTTTTTATTAACTAGTCGTATACCCTCCCATATGCCGTCTCCCATCATAAAACCACTATCATAAACAGAAACACTGGCATCAGCTTTTGAAATCAATTCACCATCTATGTAAATTATGATGTTTTCATTTAGTTTAATATGAGACTCAAGGTTATTTTTCATACAGCTTAAAGTAATTTTATATTACGTAAGATACTAATATAAATGATAGCAAGATTGCAATTACCCATAAAATTAATGCATGGAGAACAATCCCTTTGCTCAAAGTTAACATAGATTCTTTATCTATAGATGTCCCGATGCAAAACAGACCAGTAAAAAGAAAAATATTACTAGTTTGATCAATAAATAAGGCTGTCATATTGCTAATATCAAGATAGGTATTTAAAAATAATACAGCTATAAAAATAAGAACAAAAATAGGCATTTTAAAGGTTGTTTTTTTATCATAAAAAATTGAAAGAACTATCATGAGAGGAATCAACCAAAGCGTTCTAGTTAATTTGATTGTAGTAGCAACATCAACAGACTCTTCGCCGAAAGAAAGTGCTGCTCCTAAGACTGAAGCAGTATCATGAATTGAAAGAGCAACCCAAGCTCCAAAAAACTCCTGCGACAATCCAAAATAAGTACCTATAAAAGGAAAAAAAACTAGCGCAAATGCATTTAATATAAAAACTAATGAGATAGAGGTCACTAGTGACTTAGGGCTAGCTTTAACAATAGGTGCAATGGCTGCGATTGCTGTAGCACCACATATTGCTGTGCCGCTAGATATGAGAATAATTTGGTTACGTTTTAAATTAAAAAATTTACCAATAATGAATCCAAACAATAAAATCAAAAGAACAAATATTGAGATGAAAGGAATAAAGGTCTTTGTTAACTCATATGCATCATAAATAGGTATTGAAAATGCTAATAAAATAATACCAATTTGAATAAACTTTGAGCCAACTTTTTTAGTGAAAAAACTTTCGGGCAAGTCAAAATAATATGCAAAAATAATGCCCAATAATAACGACATAAATGCAGAACCTATATAAACAGAAACTGATATAAATATTAGGGCTATTAAATGAGACATTACGATTTGTTACCTTATTAATATGTAATAATTATTTAATTAACTTTATAGATAATAACGTATAAAAACTATGATGCAGGCACCAAAACCAAAAAAAATACCATACATTCTGGAACAACATAATCACTCAAGAACAGATAATTATTATTGGTTAAGAGATGACTCAAGAACTAATAAAGAAATGCTTTCATATCTGGAATCTGAAAATGAATATGCAGATCAATGGTTTAGTTCTAGAAAACCATATTCTGATGAAATAGCCGCTGAGCTAATACAACAAATACCAGATGAAGAAACCTCTTTTGGATTTACTAATAATAGAATTAAGTATTTCAATAAAATTAAAAAAAATGACCAATTGCCTCGTTACTTCAGAATGGTAAATGGAAAAGAAGAGTTGCTAATAGATGCAAACGAAAACCTAAAAAATCAGGAATATTATTCAATCCAATCTATATCCCCTTCTCCTAGTAACAAATATGTTGCTTTTAGTGAGGACAATACAGGAAGGCGAGAATTTACTATTAAAGTTCTTGATACTGAAACCATGGAGGTTCTTGCAGATTGCATAGAATTGACATCAGGAGCTCCTATATGGTCAAAAGACAATAACTACCTAATATATTCAAAAAAAGACCCAATAACACTTATATCGGATTCAGTCTTTGTACATAAAATTGGAACAAATAGCACAGAAGATAAACTACTCTTTAAAGAGGAAGACTTAAAATTTAATATCTTCTTATCACTATCTAAATCTAAAGATTACATATATATAAATATTGATTCAACAGATGAAAATGAAATTAGATTAATAGATACAATGGAGCCTCTCGAGTCACCATTGGTCTTTATGGCTAGAACAAATAATCATTTGTACTACTTAGATCATGTCGAAGATGATAAATTTTTTGTCTTATCAAATCATAAGGCTCCAAATTTCCATGTCTTACTTTCGGACATGAAGACAAAAAATATTAAAGATATGAATGTGATAGTTCCTCACAATGATTTAATTTTTATAAATAATATTTATACGATTAGTAATCATTTAATACTTGAAGTTAGAAAAAATGGGTTGCCAGAAATTACTATTCTAGACCTTCTAACTGACTCACAATCAGATATTAAATTTGAAGATCACGCATACGATGTAGCTTTATCATCTAATAATGAGAAACAGAATTTAAAATTTAACTACACATACTCTAGTCTTACTTCTCCTGAATCAATATATAGCTATGACCTAAAAGAAAATAAATCAAATTTATTATGGCAAAAGGATATAGTTGGCTTTGATGCAACTAATTATATTGATAAGCGTCTTTTTGTAGAAGTTAGAGATGGAACCAATGTTCCTGTAATTTTTTTATCTAGGCTTGATACCAACCTTAAAGAAGCACCTATTTTATTTTATGGTTATGGTTCTTATGGTATCAATATAGATGCAACTTTTAGATCTTCGTTATTGCCGCTTATAGATAGAGGTTTTGTGTTCGCTATTATTAATATACGTGGTGGCGGAGAGATGGGCAAACATTGGTATGAAGAAGGTAGATTATTAAATAAATTGAATACCTTTAATGATTTCAATGACGTTGTAAAGTCTGTTCTTAATCAGAATATTGGGAATTCTAAAAAAGTATTTGCACGTGGAGGAAGTGCTGGCGGTCTTTTGATGGGCGCTATTATTAATTTTGAACCTACCCTTTATAGAGGAATCTTGTCCGGCGTCCCATTTGTAGATGTGCTGACTACTATGTCTGATCCAACAATACCTCTTACAACTTTTGAATATGGTGAATGGGGTAATCCAGCAAATTTAGATGAATATAATTACATCAAACAATATTCACCATATGACAATATTAACGATTACAACTATCCTTCTGTTTTTGTTACATCTAGTTTATATGACTCACAGGTTCAATATTTTGAGCCAGCAAAATATATTGCAAAATTAAGAGATCATAACCAATCAGCTAACAATATTATTATGAAGATGAATCTTATTGGTGGTCACGGGGGGTTGAGTGGAAGATTGAATCAATTCAACGAAATCTCTATGGAATATAGTTTTATTCTAAACTTAGCTGATGAAGATACCAAATATTAACGACTGTGATAAACTCAATTTTTTTATAAATAATTAGCATGAAATTTAATAGTATTTTAGAAACCGTTGGTAATACACCAAGCATCAAGATAAATAATTTAGCACCAGAAGGTATTGAGCTTTATGTTAAAGCGGAATACTTTAACCCTGCGAGCTCTGTAAAAGATAGACTTGCTTTGAGTATAATTAATGAAGCTGAAGCTAATGGCACCTTAAAACCTGGACAAACTGTAGTTGAAGCCACTAGTGGTAATACAGGTATAGGCTTAGCATTTGTTTGTGCTTCTAAGAATTATCCTTGTGTTATTACAATGCCAGAAAGTGCATCAATAGAAAGAAGAAAAATGATGCGTTTCTTAGGAGCAAAAGTGTTATTAACTCCTGCTGCTGAGGCTGGCTCTGGTGCATATAACAAAGCAAAAAAACTTGCTGATGAAAATGGTTGGTTTTATGCAAGGCAATTTGAAAATAAAGCTAATGCAAATATTCATGAAAAAACTACCGGAAATGAAATAGTTAATGATTTTAAAGATTCCGGTTTAGATTATTGGGTTTCTGGCTATGGAACTGGTGGTACATTCAGTGGTGTTGCAAGAACGCTTAGAAAAGAAATGCCTCATACTAAACTTATAATGGCTGAGCCTGATGTTGCACCTCTTCTAGTAAATGGAAATATTCAGGAAAGAACAGATGATGGAGCTCCTGCTCAATCCCACCCTGATTGGCAACCACACCCAATCCAAGGATGGACAACTGATTTTATTCCTCTCGTGCTACAAGAGTCTATTAATGAAGATTTTATAGATGAGATAGTTCCTGTTGCAGGAGCCAACGGTATTCAATGGTCTCAAAAATTAGCTGCTCATGAAGGCATCCTTACTGGTATCTCTGGTGGATCAACTTTTGCTGTTGCTATGGAAGTTGCTAACAAAGCCCCAAAAGGCTCAAAAATACTTTGTATGTTAGCTGATACTGCAGAAAGATATTTATCTAGTCTCTTGTTTGAAGATATTGAAGCCGAAATGAATGATGAGGAATTAAATCTTTTAAATTCAACGTCCTAATAAAAAGGGAGCATAGCTCCCTTTTATGATAACTTTTACTATATCAATTTGCGGTGTATATAACTTCACATTTTTCCATAGTATCGGTAACAACTTCATCTACATACTTTAGAGATTCTCTCCAAATATCTCCCCATTTTGCACCTGCATAATAGTCATCTAGAGCAGCGCCACTTTCTGCAGCAGTATTACTTACGGCTCTTACATGATACATCCCAGTCTCTTCCTTACCACCAGCTATAGGAGCAAAAACACCTATTCTCATATCATGACCTGCTTTATTCATTGCCATTTCTAATTCTGTTACCTTTTGAACATAGGCTCTAGGATTATTAAGCTTTAGTCTCCATAGTCTTTCTGATCCTGGTTTGAGATCAAATTCCTTAATGGGTTTAAAAGTAGCAGAATACATGACCTTTCTAAGTTTATTAAAGCTAGCAGATGCATTCATTGGATCATATAAGTCAGAGGCAGCTAATGCCTTTTCAACAGATGGAAAGGCGTTCCAAACAAACATTTGGCCTTTATAATCATTGCCTGACCGAGTAACGCAAACACCAGCCATATCAGCACCAATTGCTTCAAATGGACCAGTATTGTTTCTCATATAATCTACATAAGCATCTACATTTTTAGCTTTAACCATAAGAGTATTAAAGGCCCCTTCTGGTGCCCCATTTATATTAAAAGCAAAAACTAATACAAAAAATAGTTTTAATTTATTCATAATTTTTCCCTATTATTAAATTAACAATCTTTAAATATATACGTTTATGTTTATATTTAACTCACTGAAGTATATATTTTATGTATATATAAAATTTCTATAGTTATAAAAAGTTACATATAATCTAAATATGAAAAAAAATATTAATGTTTGGCAAAACTTTATAGATCTCTCAGAAAAATCTATATTAATGATAATTGCAATAGCTACTTTGTATGCAACTGGAATTGAAATCTATAGATTAATTATCGAACAAGTAGTCACATTAAGTGACCTATTTCTTTTATTTATCTACGCAGAGGTACTGGGTATGGTTGGATCTTTTTATGCAAGTAATAGACTTCCAGTCACTCTTCCGATAATTATTGCAATGACAGCTTTAACTAGAATGATTATTCTTCAAAGCAAAGAACTTGACTCATTGAATATAATTTATGAAGCCTCAGGAATATTAATTCTTGCAGGTGCGGCCTATATCATGACTTTAAAGGATCAAATAAGCTTAGAAAAATTAAAGATTAGAAAAGATATCGA
>JABBBT010000029.1 GCA_018607365.1 SAR86 cluster bacterium | reverse complement strand
GATGAGCATGGTGATGAGCATGAGGAAGATCTTGGATATGTTAATAATTCTGATTTTGCAGTTGAAGCAACAAAATTTGGAATTTCAAAAGTAGGAGATTGGGGCTATGTCGGACTTTCCTTAGACAGCCTTAAAAGTGTCTATGGTATTCCCTTCCATGAAGATGAGCATAGCGATGAGCACGATGATGATCATGGTGACGAGCATGGTGATGAAGAAGAGCATGAAGAGGAAAGAATATTTTCCACTACTGACTCAGAAAGCTTCACAATTAAAGGGTCTTATAATGTTAACGGCGGTTTAGTAAAGAAAATAGACTATACATATAGAGATAGCGATTACACCTTGACTGAAGCTCATGCTGAAGAAGAAGGCCATGAAGAGCATGAAGATGAAGAGGAACATGAAGAGCATGCGCCAACAAATTTCATTAATAATGCTACTGAATATGGTGCGATTTTCGATATGTCTAACGATGTTATGACTCAAAAATTCTCATTTAATTACGTTGAAGAAAATACTTCAATCTTTGGAGAAGAAGCATTTATGAATCCTGCAAATAATGAGGTGCTAACACTTGGTTATTTTGTAGGTGGAGACTTTGATCCATTTCATCTTGATTTTGGTATGAGGCTAGATCAAATAGATAGATCTGGAACTGTAACAGACGAAGATCATGGAGATATTGATAGCTACAATGTTAATGAAAATACAAATAGTTTTGCCATAAGCATTGGCAGAGATCTTACTGATAGCTTAGATATAAATTTAGGTTTTTCAAGCGTAGAAAGAATGCCTTCAGTTATTGAGCTGTTTATGAATGGTCCTCATTTAGCTACAGGACGATTTGAGGTTGGCGACCCAACATTAAGCAGTGAAACATCAAATAATATAGATATTTCATTTAATTTTGATAATGGTGAATACTTTGGTTATGCAAGCTTCTACATTAACGATGTTGATAATTACATCACTCTTATGGACGAGGATGATGACCATGAAATGCATGGAGATGAACATCATGAAGATGAAGATGAGCATCATGAAGATGAAGATGATCATGGTCATGGAAACTTAATACATGCAAATTATATCCAAGAAGATGCAGAGTTTGATGGTTATGAAATAGAGTTTGGAAGAACTATTGATCTTGGCAAAGGACAACTTAAATTGTCTTTTGGTAGAGATGTAGTAAATGCTAAATTCTCTGATGGGCATAATGTTCCGAGAATAAATCCATCAAAAAATGTATATTCATTATCGTATGCACAGGAAGATGTAGTCTTTAAACTTGATCTAAAAGATGTAGCAAAACAAAATGATTTTGGTGAAAGTGAAAGTGCAACTGATGCATACCAAATGCTAGATACTAGGGTAACTAAAACATTTAATCTAAATGGAAGTAGTAACCTTAAAGTAACATTATTTGGTAAGAACTTACTTGATGAGGTGGCTAGAAATCATTCCTCATTTGTAAAAAACGAGGTTCCATTGCCTGGAAGAAATTATGGAATTAAGTTTAATTTAATTTATTAAGTATCTATAATTTATAATCTCAAAACCCATAATTTACATGGGTTTTGAGGTTTTTAATAAAACTTATGATGAATGCGCAATTAACTTCTGACAAACTAGCAATTACTTTATCTGCAGTCTGTGTTGCTCATTGCTTTCTTACCCCTTCTCTTTTAATCTTTTCTTCAGGATTTTTATTTTCTTTTCTTGAAAACGAATTAATTCACAAATTAATTTTATTATGTACATTACCGATTAGTATTTTGGCCCTAGCTCTAGGGTATAAGAATCATAAAACTATAAACTTTCTTCTTATAGGAGTTATTGGTTTGACCATGCTTGTTGGGGCAATTTTTTTGGGTGAGATTTTATTTGGAGAATTTGGTGAAAAGGGTCTAACTTTAATAGGATCTATTTTCATAGCCTACTCGCACTACAATAACTATAGAATATGTATTGACTCAGATTGCTTGTGTCATGACGAATAGAAACTTATACAAATATTTTTTTTAGTCACTTTCTTGAACTAATGTCTTGTAAAATGCATTTTTTATAAAATGCAAAAATAAATGAAAATTAAAATTAGTTTAATATTTTCAATATTAATATCTTCTTTCACCTACCTTTACGCAGAGGTAGAAGAGCTGATTGTAACTGGAACTTTGTTAGAAAATACCGAGCAGGATTCTTCTCCTGTAGATATTATTACAGAGGAAGATTATAAAAATTTTAATATTTCAAATATAGCTGAAATAAGTAAGTACCTAAGCTCTTCTTCTGGTTCACACTTCCAATCCAACACATTGGATGGGGTTGACCAGGGTATGAATGCAATAACCTTGCGTGGTCTAGATCAAGCATCTACCTTGCTATTAATAAATTCTAAGAGGCAGACTTTTGCCGGCACACCCTCTAATGAAGGTGAAGGATATATAGATGCAAATATCATTCCAGAGATAGCTCTAAAAAGAATTGAGGTATTAAAAGAAGGAGCTACCTCGCTTTATGGATCTGATGCGGTTGCGGGAGTAATAAACATTATCACGCATAAGAATTTTTCTGGACTAAAGGTTCAAGCAGGACATAAGAAAACATCTAATTACAATCAAACTGATTCTTCACTAGGTTTATTATTTGGCTCTTCATATAAAAAAACTTCCTATGTTCTAGGTATTAATTTATTAAAAAGAGCACCCTTATCGGCTATAGAGATTCCTAGAATTGCTGAACTAGCTATAAGTGGCTTAGGCAGATCTTTTAAAGTTTCTGATGCTGTTTCTTTGCCAGCTGGTATTTGGGCTGGCGATTATTCTAAAAATCAGAAAATTCCTGATCCAGATTGTATTAATAATGGGGGAGTTTTAACAAACTCAACGACATGCGGTTTTGCATACGGAAACAGATTTAATATAGTTAATGATGAAAATCAAATGAAATTCTATATTAACTTAGCTTATGAAGCAGATAGTTTTGATTATGGTATCAATTTCATTTCATCAAATATCAATATTAATGACAATCCACAATCCCCTTCCTACCCAGCTCTTCCCTTCTTGTCTCGCATGATTCAGCCTGGAGAAGGAGGCAACCCATTTGATGTTGCTGTAAAGTGGTTTGGTCGTCCTCTTGGGTCTGATTATGCTTCTCCGAATTCTCCTAAAGACATAGATCAGTATCACTTTAGCCAAACGATCAATACATCGATCGGAAAAGATATAGGCTTAGAGGTTTCGTACACCCTTAGTGAGCATTCAAATAAACACCTAAGACCAGACATAATAGATTCAAGATTTTTAGATTCTATTAATGGAACAGATATGGGTATTTCTGGTGGGGAGATTGTTTTTTGGAATCTTTTTGATTCATCCCAAAACTCAGAGGCTCTTATAAATTATGTAAAGGGCTCTGAAAAATCTGTTAAAAAAGCCAATCTTGAAAGCCTAGACCTTATATTAAGATCTAATGCTTGGTCTGGCTATTCGGTTGCATATGGAGTCCAATTAAATAAAGAAGTTCTGAATGTCTCATATGATGAAATTAGTAGAGCTGAGTTTGATGCAAATGGAAAGATAATAAAAACTGCTGATTTGTTTTTCCTGGGTGGGGGTATTGATGTCTCTAAGTCTAGAAATAAATATGCTAGTTTTTTTGAAATTGAAAAAAATCTCGTTAACAATTTTGGTGTAAGAATTGCTGGCAGATATGAAGATTTTGGAAATGACTCATCTTTCGATCCAAAGCTGTCAGTTAAATACATCTTTAGCGATAATTTAACTATAAGAGCCACAAAAAGCTCATCTTTTTCCATGCCATCTATGGCACAAATGTTTGCTAGTGATATCAACCTCGGAAGTGTAAGAGATTTTAATGATACTTCTCCATTTGTGCGGCAGGCACAAATTGGAAACCCAAATCTTAAGCCAGCAACATCAATAAATAATAATCTTGGGTTCATATTTAATAAAGGAAATCAAAGACTAAGAGTCGATTTTTGGGATATAAATTATAAAAATAGAATAGAGGTCCAAAGTGCCCAAGCTATGCTCCTATCAAACCCCAATGGACCAAGTATTACAAGAAATATAGAAGGAGATCTTATTGGGATTACAACAACATATTTTAATGAGGCAAATACTGAGGTTAGTGGAGTTGACTTAAGCTATGAAGCTCTTATGAATCTTAAAAAAAATGGGGTTATATCATTTGCTATAAAGGGAACTTCTATAAATAAATTTCTTACTCCGAATAATAAAATAAATGATGGAGAGGAAAAGCATCACAATAAAATGATAAATAGAGTAGGTAAATATAATTACGATGCTAATACACACTCACTTCCAAAGAAAAGGGTAAATATTTTTATAAACTGGGACTATCTAAATTACAACATCGGCTTAAATGTTCGTCATATTGATGGGTACAAAAATAGCAGACCTATTTCTGGACTAGGTCTTGAATATGGTTATAAAAATAAGGTCGAATCATTTTTAGTATTTGACTTGTCTTCAAGTAAACTTATCTCAACTAAAAATGGCACCATGGATATGAAATTTTCAATAACAAATATTTTTGATGAGTCTGCTCCAAGACTTTATGATGCTCCTGATTTTAGTTTCGATACTAGAGTGCATGATCCAAGAGGAAGAATCATAGGCTTATTCCTTGAATACAGACATTAGGATTAATAAAAATATCAAACATAAAAGGCTCTAAGAGACCTTTTTCATAGAATTTAAACTAAACTCACATAATGAATGAACTAGAAAATACAATATCTCAAGTAATTGAAGAAAACTATATTCCTTTTGAATGGAATGAAAAAATTGATAACGAGTTAGCTGACATTAAGTTAAATAAAAATTTACCAAGAAAGGACCTAACTAAAGTCCCTTTTATAACAATAGATGGTGCTGATGCAAAAGATTTTGATGATGCTGTTCACTGTGTTAAAAATAAATCGTCTTTTACGTTAAGTGTTGCAATAGCTGATGTTGCCGAATTGGTTAAACCTGGAACTGCATTGGATAATGAAGCAATTGAAAGAGGCACATCGATATATTTTCCATCAAAAGTTATTCCAATGCTTCCTGAAAAAATTTCAAACAATCTTTGTTCACTGGTCCCAGATGAAATAAGAAATGTCTTGATTTGTGAAATAGTTTTTTCTAATTCTGGTGATCTTCAATCTTATAATTTTCTAGAAGCAAGAATAAAATCTCATAAAAGAATGACATACATTGAAGTAGATAAATATCTTAAAAATAACTCTACCCTGTCAAAGTCTGTGGAAGATTCAATTCGCTCTCTCAAAGAACTTACCCATATTCTATTAAAAAGGAGAAGCCAGCGACAGGCCCTTGAGATTGAGGGGCAAGAACCATTATTGAAGATAAATAATGAAGGCAAGGTTGATGAAATAATACTACCCGAGAGGCTTTTTTCTCATCAGATGGTTGAGGAGTCCATGTTAGCTGCAAATGTTTGTGCAGCAAACTTTATGAATAAACATTATAAGTTTGGGGTGTATAGAATTCACGAAGAGCCAGAAGAGCTTAAATTAGAAAGCTTGAAGAATTTCTTTTCAATCAAAGGGTTTTCTGACTCTTATAAAAAAATTCCACTTGATCTAATAAATCAATGCCTATCTTATGCAAGAGAAAAGAAGCTAAATAAAGTTCTCCAAACTGTAGTTCTTCAAAGCCTAAAAAGAGCAGAGTATTCCACAAAGGAGGTTGGGCATTTTGGCCTTCAGCTAGAAAGATACTCTCATTTTACCTCTCCTATTAGGCGTTATCCTGATCTTATGACACATAGGCTAATAAAAAATATATTAAATAAAGGTGACTTAGTAATCAATAAAGAAGAGATAGAAGAAGAATGCGTTGAGATGTCAGATTTAGAAAGGATGGCAGAGCGTGCATCTAGGCAGGTTACTCAACAGATGATTTGTTACTATCTAAAGCAGTATGTGGGAAGTGATTTTAATGCGGTGGTTACTGGTATTGCAGAATTTGGTCTTTTTGCTGAAATAGATAATTTTTATGTATCAGGATTAATTCATGTTACAGACCTTCCTAGTGACAGATATTTCTATGATAAAGAAGCCAATATATTAAAGGGAAAGAAAACAGGTAGATCTTTTAGATTGGGTCAAAATATATTAGTTACAATAGCTAACATCTCTCCAGAAGAACGTAAAATAACGCTTGTTCCTAAAGAAAAGAAAAAGAATAGATGAATAAAAAAGAAAATGATCTAAGGGTTGGATTCCATAGCATTGAAAGCATACTTGAACACAATCCTCATAAAATAAAAAAAATTACTCTTCCTGCAAAAAGAGAAGATGCCAGGATAACTAAACTCATACAGAAAATAGAAGAAAATAAAATTCCATTTGAATTCTCAAATAAGGTAAAGCAAGAACCTGAAGCATACATTTCAAGTGATCTTGAGATGAGCTTTAAAGATCTAAAATTATTCTTAGATTCAGATGAGATCCAAGACCCATTAATTTTAATACTTGATAATATTATAGACCCAAGAAATCTAGGGGCATGCATAAGGTCTGCGGCAGTTATAGGTGTTGATGCAATGATAATTAATAAGCATCATTGTGCGCCAATTAACTCAATTGCTCATAAAGTTTCTGTTGGTGGGGCTGAAGTAATTAAAATATTTCATGTTACTAATTTAGTAAATTGCCTTAAATATCTTCAAGGTATTAATATAAATATTTATGGCCTTAGTGAGCATGCCTCAAAAAGTCACACTGACTATAATTTTACTGAAGCCTCTGCAATAATCATGGGATCTGAGGAGTCTGGAGTTAGGGAGAAAACCTTGGAAAGGTGTGATCATAAAATAAATCTAAGTAGCAATAAATTATTTAAAAGCTTTAATGTTTCTGTTGCAACTGGGATAATACTTTCAGAGGCGAGCAGACAGCGTCGCATATAAATTTATAGATCTACATGCTAAAACAAAGAACATTAAGAAATCCGATTAAGGCCGTAGGTATTGGCCTTCATACCGGAAAAAATATTACTATGGAACTTCTTCCAGCTGAAATTAATTCAGGTATTAGCTTTATAAGAACAGATGTTGATGAAAATATAATAATTCCAGCTATAGCTGAAAATGTTGGAGATACTAGTCTTTCTACCGCGCTAATAAAAGAAAATATAAAAATATCAACCATTGAGCATCTTCTTTCAGCAATTGCCGGCCTTGGAGTTGATAACTGTCTTATTAAAGTAGATGGACCAGAAGTTCCAATAATGGATGGAAGCTCTAGTCCTTTTGTTTTTCTTATCCAATCTGCTGGATTGAAAGATCAGGACGCGCTTAAAAAATTTATTAAAGTGAAAAAAGAGATAACTGTCACAAGGGATGATGCTTATGCTTCTATAAAACCATTTGATGGATTCAAAGTTTCATTTAAAGTTGATTTTGATCACCCTGTTCATAAAACATTGCCTACGGAATCAATTATTGATTTTTCTTCAACCTCATTTGTAAAAGAAGTATGCAGAGCGAGAACATTTGGCTATGAGGCAGAGGCTGCTTTGCTGAAATCTAAAAACTTAGCACTCGGCGCAAGCTCATCAAATGCCATAATATTTGGTGAGAATGAGATTCTTAATGATGAAGGCTTGAGATTTAAAGATGAAACAGTTAAACATAAAATGCTTGATGCTATTGGAGATCTTTATCTTTTAGGTGGAAATTTAATTGGAGAATTTTCAGGATATAAATCTGGCCATGCGCTTAACAATCAATTGCTAAGAAAAATAATTGAAGATCCTGATGCGTATGATGTTATTGAGTTTGAAAATTCAGAAAATGCCCCAATCTCATATGTAAGACCACCTTTTGGAGATATTGAATAATTAAAATAAGTATTGAAACTTTTTTTAACAATTAAAATCTTATGTTAAATATTTTTTCTAAAATTTTTGGCTCTAATAATGACAGAGTAATTAAAGATATGATGCGTCATGTCAATGTTGCTAATGGTCTAGAAGATGAGTTATCCAAACAACCTGATAGCTATTTTAAAACTCTTAAAGAGAAACTTTCTAACGATTATGATAGAAAGAATCCTCATAATATTTTACCTCTTGCATTTGCTGCCGTTAGAGAGGCAAGTAAAAGGACGCTTGGGTTAAGGCATTTCGATTCGCAGATGCTTGGAGGAATTTCTTTAGCAGAAGGAAATATAGCAGAAATGAAAACAGGAGAGGGGAAAACTCTTGTAGCCACCCTTCCCGCTTTTTTAAATTCAGCTATAGGAAATAAGACCATATTAGTCACAGTTAATGATTATCTTGCTAGAAGAGATGCCGAATGGATGAGACCTATCTATGAGTTTCTTGGGTTGAGTGTTGGAATAGTTACGTCAAATCAAGAAATCGAAGAAAAAATTGCTGCATATAAATGTGACATCATATATGCAACAAATAATGAATTAGGTTTTGATTATCTTAGGGATAATATGGCCCACTCAACAGAGCAAAGAGTTCAGTGCTCACTTGATTATGCAATTGTTGACGAAGTCGACTCGATACTAATTGACGAAGCAAGAACTCCGCTAATAATATCAGGCCCCTCTTCAGAAAATTCAGAAATGTATAAACAAATTAAAAAATTTATACCTAAACTCAATAGACAGGAAAGAGAAGAAACAGATGAAGAGCCTCTTCTTGATGGAGAAAGGGGTCATTATTTAATTGACGAAAAAAATAGAAGCGTTGAATTAACAGATGATGGATACGTTCTAGTTGAAGAATTTCTTGAGGAAGCCGGTATTCTTGGAGCCTCAGATGGCCTTTACTCTGTTTCTAATTTAAAAATTATGAAATTTGTCCAAGCAACACTTAGAGCAAGCTTCTTATTTAAAAAGAATGTGGATTATTTGGTTAGGAACGGTGAGGTTCTTTTGATTGATGAGCATACAGGTAGAACAATGCCCGGAAGAAGAATGAGTGAAGGTGTTCACCAGGCACTGGAATGCAAAGAAAATGTTGCTATCCAAAGAGAGTCTCAAACACTAGCATCAACCACATTCCAAAACTTTTTTAGATTATTTAAAAAACTTTCTGGAATGACAGGAACAGCAGATACTGAAGCAGTAGAGTTTAGTCAAATCTATGGCCTAAATGTCATCATCATCCCAACAAATGTTCCTATGGCTAGAGCTGATCTTAATGACTTAGTATTTCTTACAACAGAATCAAAATATAAAGCTCTAATTGAAGAAATTGAACAATTAAGAAAAAAATCTTCTCCCATTCTTGTTGGAACAGTTTCTGTTGAATCTTCAGAAGAAGTATCAGCATATTTAAATAACAAAAAAATACCTCATCAAATTTTAAATGCTAAGCATCATGAGAAAGAAGCAGAGATAATTGCCAATGCAGGTAAACCTGGAATGGTAACTATTGCTACGAATATGGCAGGAAGGGGTACGGATATAGTTCTTGGCGGAAAAAAAGAAGACCAAAGCGATACAGAGTGGAAAGAAAATAATAAAAAAGTTATAGAATCTGGTGGGCTTCATATACTTGGAACAGAAAGACATGAGTCAAGAAGAATAGATAATCAGTTAAGGGGAAGATCAGGTAGACAAGGTGATCCAGGTTATTCAAAATTCTTCTTATCTTTAGAAGATGATCTCTTGAGACTTTTTATTTCGGATGGAAGAAGGGCTACTTTTGAAAGGCTGGGCATGGGAGATGATCATATTGAAGCTAAAATGCTTTCAAGAGGAATAGAAAATGCGCAAAAAAGAATTGAGAGCAGAAACTTTGATGCAAGGAAAAATCTTTTAGAGTACGACGATGTATCAAATGATCAAAGACAAGCTATATATTCTTTAAGGAATCAATTACTAGAAGAGGAAGATATTAGCAGTACTATTGAGTCACTCATCGAGCAACAATTCAAAGGAATATCTAATTTATATGTACCTGAAGAATCAATAGAGTCTCAATGGAAAAGTAGGCAGCTCGATGATTATTTAAAAGAGAGTTATGGACTAGAAACAGATATAGCCAATAAAATTAATAGTAATAAAAAACTTGTACCAAATACAATTGCTGAAGAAATTATTGGGCAAGCAAAAAATAAATATTCAAAAAAGTTTAGTGATCTTGGTGAAAATAGATTGCTTCTTGAGAAGCAGGTTATGCTGCAAGTACTTGATGTCCATTGGAAAGAGCATTTATCAGAAATAGATCATTTAAGAAATAGTGTTGGTCTAAGGGCTTATGCTCAAAAAAACCCAAAAAATGAATTCAAAAGAGAGGCATATTCAATGTTTGAATCTATGCTTTCAGAAATAGATGTTGAAACGATAAGAATACTTTTCTCATTACAAATATCGACAGAATCTGAGCTAGAGAGCATAAACAAACAAAATAGTTCTCAAGAATTAAAATTGGAAAAAGAGGAAATTAATTCTGATATCTTTCAAAAAGAAAAACAAGCTACTCCTATGGTAAAAACAAATACTGTGACAAGAAACGAACCTAAGTTAGGCAGAAATGATCTTGTAAAAATTACTAACGGTCACGATACGCAAGAAATGAAGTATAAAAAAGCCAAACCCATGATTGAAAGTGGTGAATGGAGACTTTCTTAAATTCAATCTTCGTAAAAGTCTTCAGATTGAATTGGTCTTGAAATTTTATTATCTTCATTAGCCCAATCACCAAAATCTATAAGTTTGCATTTCTCAGAGCAGAAAGGTCTATAAATATTATCAGTAGAAAGTTTGGCAGGTTTTTCACATCTAGGGCAACTACTCATTTAATAACTCCATATATTTAGTATGTAAAACATTAACTTGTTTTTTTAGATCAGATAGGGTGCTGTTATTGATAAGTACGTCATCAGAAATACTTAGCCTCTCCTCTCTAGAGGCTTGCTTATTAATAATACTCTTAATCTGCGATTTGTTTTGGGCATCTCTACTTGAGGCCCTTGCTATCTGAAGTTCTAAATCACAGTCAACAGTAATAATCTTATCGTAATTTTTATATGATTTTGTCTCAAAAATGAGTGGCACCATAACAATAGAATATGGTGATGTAGATGTAATAATAAAATTACTAATAGCAGACCTGACTATGGGATGAATAATCTTCTCAAGATCCTTTTTTTTTGAAGGATTTGAAAAAATAAGTTCTCGCAATTTCAGCCTATCAACCTCACGATTATTATTTAAATAAACTTCACCAAATTGAGAAATAAAATCAGTATATCCAGGAGAATTTGTAGATAAAGCTTCTTTGGCAACTTGATCTGCATCTAAGACTGATATACCTAAATCAATAAAGAAATCGGCAGCAGCAGATTTGCCAGAACCAATACCACCTGTTAATCCAATAATCATCTGGATATTATACTTGAGATAAAAAAAAAGGCTTCCAGTAAACTGGAAGCCTTAAAGAAAAAGCCTGACGATTTCCTACTCTCACACAG
>JABBBT010000058.1:44214-58122 GCA_018607365.1 SAR86 cluster bacterium | reverse complement strand
CTTATCAGGGGTGCGCTCTAACCAAGCTGAGCTACAGACCCAAAGTTGTTTGCATGAATTAACAAAGTGCAAATCTTCGGAGGAAGGATTATAAGAGTGGTGTGTTTTTTTGTAAACGAAAAGCTTTGTATTAATTTGTTCTTGTTAATCTGCTTAATGTCTTTTTAATGACTTGTATAAACTAAAATATACATAGCCCCATGGAATTACTATTACATATTCAATAATTGCAAGAACAACTAATTGCGTTAATCCTGGACTTATAATGGATTGGGCAACTGATGCGAAAATCATCGTTAAAGAAAAGAATGCGATGGTAAGCCCAAATAAAGTGGTGCCGTGCTCGTCCGTCTTTTCCCAAGATAATTTAAGAGATTCTATAGCTCCTTTGTCTTCCAGCATAATAAATGCAGGAAATATGCAAAGCCTTGCTGCCACATAAAAAGCTGGGAGTATTAGTAATAAGATACCAAAAAAGACACCAACTGAAGCTAAAAGATAAGCTCCCAGTAATGGAAAGAATTTTCTTATGCCTAAAAATAAGGCATTTAGAGGCTCAATCTCATTTTCTGATTCTATGGATGCATACGAAACAAAAAGTGCTCCCATAAAAGCCATACTTAAAACTACGCCAAAGAGACTAACAGAGCTTAGAAACCCTATATTCTCATTAAAAAATTCTAGAATATCCTCAGGCTGAGTAACGTTTTGTAATGGAGTTATCATCGATGCCATTGCTATTTCGAGCATCATGATGGGTGCCGCAAGTACAATAAAAAACTTCCAATTTTTTGCGTAAAAGCTCCATGCTCGATTGAATTGATTCATAAGGCAATTGTAAAGTATTATGATTTTTATGCACAATAAATATATATACATGGCAGCTCTATTAATTTTAGTTAGCTGCTCAAATCAAACAGATAATTTTGAATACCCTGAATCAAATAAAGTTCCTTTTAGTGAAGAAGTTCATGGATACGTAATCGAAGATGCTTATAGATGGATGGAGGATTTTACAAGTGAGGACTCAACAGACTGGGTCGAGAGACAAAATAATTTCACACAAAAATTTATAGGCAAAAATAAATATAAAAAATCTATTGCTAAGAATCTAGATGAGGTTTGGGATACAGATTCGATAAGCATGCCCTATCAGGTTAACAAAAAAACTTTTTATTATTTCAATGATGGGTCATGGCAACAGAGCAAGCTGATGATTAAGGATTGTGATGAATGCCCAGACAGAGTTTTACTTGATCCAAATAAGTTCTCAGAAGATGGAACTATCTCTCTTGCAAGTACTAGCGTTAGTAATGATGCATCTCTTCTAGCTTTCTCAATATCAGATGGTGGGTCTGATTGGAGAACCTGGAAAGTACTTGATATTGAATCGGGAAAAACTCTTGATGATAGGATTGAATGGGCTAAATTTTCTGGTGCTTCATGGGAAAATGATGATTCTGGATTTTATTACCAAAAATATGACGAGCCATCGGAAGAACTCTTAAAAGATATTAATACTGCTCCAAAGTTAATGTTTCATAAAATTGGCACTGCTCAAGATAAGGATGTTATTGTTTATGAGAATCCTGAAAAGCCAAGATGGAGTTGGGGAATAAGTGTTGTAAAAGATTCTAAGATTAAGTTTCTATCTATTGGTGAAGGCACAGATGAAAGAAATAGACTCTATGTTCAGCTAAGCCCTGATCAGCCTTTTATTCCTTTAATAGATGAGCTAATAGGCGCTTATAGCTTTTTAGAAAGCAAGAATGATACTTTTTGGTTTTACTCAACTGAAAATGCTGCGAACGGAAAAGTAGTATCACTTACAATAAAAAATGGCTCATTTGTTTGGAATGAAGTCGTTGGTGAAAGTACTAATTCTATTAGTAGTGTTAACTTTATAAATAATTCTATTGTAGTCTCTTATCTCGTTGATACTTTTACTGAGGTTCACTTCTTTGATTTAAAAGGAGCATATAAAAATAAGCTAGCAACAGAAAGAAAAGGAACAATGGGTGGTTTTGGTGGTGAAATTGAAGATGAGGTATCTTATTTTTCATTTACAAATTTTGTAACTCCTCGAGAAATATACAAAATTAATCTAACTGATATGTCACAAGAACTTTTTTGGAAAGAAGATCTTAAAGGACACGATTCAACTTTATTTACATCTGACTTTAAATTCTTTCCATCCAAAGATGGAACACAAATACCCATCCATCTTAGTTACAAAAAGTCTTTAAAAATAGACAGTAATACTCCAATACTTTTATATGGATACGGTGGCTTTAATATCTCAAGACTACCTGGCTTTAGTAAAAGCTACCTCACTTGGATGAACCAAGGGGGAATAGTTGCTGTAGTTAATCTAAGAGGTGGTGGTGAATATGGTGATAACTGGCATGATGCAGGCAGGCTTTTTAATAAACAAAATGTTTTTGATGACTTTGCATATTCTGCTAAATTTTTACACGCACAAGAAATTGGCTCTCCGTCATCAACCGCTATTCAAGGTGGCTCTAATGGAGGCTTGCTAGTGGCTGCGACCATGTTACAAAATCCTAATTTATTTAAAGTCGCAATTCCACAAGTTGGCGTTTTGGACATGCTTAGATTTCATAAATTTACTATAGGCTGGGCCTGGGAAAGTGACTACGGCTCTCCAGATAAGAAAGATGAGTTTGAAAACTTGCTAGCCTATTCGCCTCTGCATAATATTGTTGAAGGTGAGTGCTATCCAACTACTTTGATTACTACAGCTAAAAGAGATGATAGAGTAGTACCCTCTCATTCATTCAAGTTTGCAGCAAAGCTTCAAGAGTACCAGGGATGTGATAATCCAATATTAATTAGAATTGAAGGAAGAGCTGGTCATGGAGCCGGAACACCTAAAAATAAAATTATTAACCAGGTTGCAGAGGTTTATGGATACGCTCTATCCGTTATAGATAAGGGTTAGTTTTTTTGGGTATCTAATAACTCAATATCAAAAATAAGAATTGAGTTTGAGGGTATCCCAGGCCGGCCCTCATCGCCATAGGCCATACTTGGATCGATATAAACTCTCCATTCATCACCTTTCTTCATCATAGAGATTATTTTTTGGCATCCGACTATTAGACCTGATAGTTCGACTGTTAAGGGCTCACCCATTTCAACAGAGCTCCAAAAAACTGAGCCATCAGTGAGAGTGCCATGAAAATGAGCTGTAATTGTATCCTGCAGCAATGGTGATTCAGAACTTTGATCCCCACTTTGAATAATTGAGTATTGTAAGCCTGGTTCAACAGAATAGATTCCTTCCCTTATTTCATTATCGATAAAATACTGCATATTACTAATTTGTTTGATATTAGGGCTATCCTGATTACACGCAACTATAAAAAGAAGAAGAAATACTTGAACTAATTTATTTTTCATTATGTTTTAATTTTTAAAAATTTTCTTTTGCCAACTTGATAAATAGACTCCTGGCCTTTCGAAATTAGCATTTTCGGATCTTCTATTTTTACAGAGTCGATTTTGACTCCGCCTTGTTTAACAAGTCTCATCGCCTCAGATGTACTTGATGTCATCTCACAATTCTTTAAAAGGTTTACTAATGGAATGCCCTCAGCCCCAACATCAACTGACATGAAAGGAATGTCATCAGGCATTTGGCCTTTTTGAAATCTTTGCAGAAAAGCTTCCTTGCATTTCGAACCATCACCCTCTGAATGAAATCTATCTACTAACTCTTCTGCTAAAAGAAATTTAATATCTCTTGGATTGGTTCCTTCTTCCATTTTCTTCTGAAGAACTCCTATTTCTTTCTCTGAAATAAAGCTAAGCAACTCAAACCATCTCCACATTAACTCGTCTGAAATAGACATTATTTTACCGAACATATCATTAGGCTCTTCATCTATTGCTATAAAGTTATTTAATGATTTAGACATTTTATTTGTTCCGTCCAAGCCCTCTAGAATGGGTACAGTTAAAACAACCTGAGGTTCTTGACCATAGGATCTTTGCAGCTCTCTCCCTACTAGCAAATTAAATTTTTGATCTGTTCCTCCGCATTCGACGTCAGCCTCTAGAGCTACAGAGTCATACCCTTGAACAAGGGGGTATAAAAATTCATGAATAGCTATGCTTTGATTTGCGGTATAACGTTTATTGAAATCATCACGCTCCAGCATTCTTGCGACATTATATTTTGATGCAAGACCAATCAAACCATCGGCACCAAGCTTGTTACACCACTCAGAATTAAATTTAACTTCTGTTAATTCTTTTTTAAGAATTTTAAAAACTTGTTTCTCATATGTTTTTGCATTTGAAATTAATTCTTCTGAGGTAAGTGTTGGCCTGGTTTTATTTTTACCAGAGGGATCTCCAATTTGGCCAGTAAAATCACCAATTAGAAAAATTACTTTGTGCCCAAGATCTTGAAAATGTCTTAGCTTATTTAATAATACAGTATGGCCTAAATGAAGGTCTGGAGCTGTTGGATCAAACCCCGCTTTAATGATTAGCTGTTTTCCAGAATCTAATTTCTTTTTTAAATCAGACTCTGTGAGGATCTCGTCCGTTCCTCGTTTAATTAATTTAAGTGCATCACTCATATGACTATCATAATGTTTTTAAGTCATTAATAGAATCAGTAAGTTGATACTTGGCACTATAAGATTAAAATAACAGCTATGACATTAACAAGTAACAAGTTTTATCCTGAACAAGAAATAGTTTCAGATCTCATTAGTAATTCTGATTTTTTAAATGACCCTTCGATTTCAAAAAATGCTCAAAAAATAATTGATGCTTGCAGAGAGAATAAGAGCGAGAGAACAAAACTAGATGCATTTCTAAGCGAATATGGACTAGATAATAAAGAGGGTGTTGCTCTGATGTGTTTAGCAGAATCAATACTAAGAATTCCAGACAAAAAAACAAGGGATCTAATAATATCTGAGAAGCTATCTGAGGGTGCGTGGATAGAGCATTTAAACAAAGCAGATAGTGTTTTCGTTAATGCATCAACATGGGGTCTTCTACTTGCAGGCAAGGTAGTATCTACACCCGACGAATGGACCAAAAACCCAAGCGCCCTATTAAGTTCTTTAATCTCTAAATCCGGCGAGTTTCCAATTAGAAATGCTGTAGTTGGTGCCATGCATATTCTCAGTCAAGAATTTGTTATGGGCAGAGATTTTGATGACATAAAAAAAATTAAGAATATAGAAAATGAAATTTATTCATTTGACATGCTTGGGGAGGCAGCAAGAAACGCTGAACAAGCAAACACTTATTATCAGTCTTATAAAAATGCCATAGATGAAGTCGGCAAGATAAATCTGACAAAAAATACAATTAATGGTGTCTCAATAAAAATATCAGCCTTATCTCCAAGATATGAAATGAAAAAGCTAAAAGACATAAAGTCTGATCTACTTCCAAAACTTATTGAGCTTACAGAGTATGCAAAGTCTAAAGATGTAGAAATTACAATCGATGCTGAGGAGCAAGACAGGCTGGCCGTTAGTTTAGAAATTATTAAAGAGATGGCCCTTTCACCAAATATTAAAAACTGGAAAGGATTTGGTATTGCTGTTCAGGCATATGGCAAAAGAGCTATAGCCACAATAGATTGGTTAGAAGAGCTACTAGAAAATAGAGCATCCATGCATGTTCGGCTTGTAAAAGGAGCATATTGGGATTATGAGATTAAGCATGCTCAAATCTATGGCTATGATGGATATCCTGTCTATACAAAAAAATCTGTTACAGACTTAGCTTATTTAGCCTGTGCAAAAAGAATTTTTAATGTAGAAAAGATTTACCCTAAATTTGCTACACATAATGCACATACTATTTCTGCAATCCATCATCTTGGCTCAAATAAGGATTATGAATTTCAAAGACTATTTGGAATGGGAGAGCTGCTTTATAAATCCGCAAACAAAATCTTAAATACTGAAAAAAATACCTCGATTTATGCACCGATTGGTAAATATAAAGACTTGCTACCCTATCTTGTAAGAAGACTATTAGAAAATGGAGCAAACAGCTCATTTATTAATAGGTTGCTTGATCCTGAAACAGATTCTGCTTGGCTTGCCAGAGGGCCCCATTTAAAAATTGAGGATGAAAAAAAAGAGATACCAATGCCAAGAAATATATTTAATGACAGACCAAACTCTAAAGGATTTGATTTAAGTGAAAAGGTAAATTTAGAAATGCTTGAAGAGGAGCTTGGAAAGTTTGAATCAAAAGAGATAAAGGCTTCATCGATTTATGAAGCAAAGGATTATAAGAAAACTAATACTCATGACATCTCATCTCTTGCAGATGGAAGAAATATTGGTACAGCCTCTTATGATGATTTAGATAGCATAAAGGGCAGCCTTGAAGAACAAAATATTAGTGAATGGTCTTTGATGCATGTTGAAAAAAGAGCATCTATTTTAGAAAAAATTGCAGACGACATTGAGGCAAACCCTTCTGAGCTAATTTATTACCTTATGAATGAAGCCGGAAAAACAGTACAAAATACTATTGATGAAATTAGAGAAGCTATAGATTTTCTCAGATACTATGCAAAACAAGCTGTTGGCCTCCAAAAAGAAGACCATATTCTTGAGGGTCCTACCGGTGAGATCAATGCACTATCTTACTCACCAAAAGGCCATATTTTATGTATTAGTCCATGGAACTTTCCTGTAGCAATACTTATAGGACAAATAAGTGCAGCCCTTGCATGTGGAAATAAAGTAACAGTTAAGCCCTCAGAACATACTTCAATTCTTGGCTACATCATTGTGAACAAATTTCATGAGATTGGGGTTCCAAAAGATACTTTAAATTTAATCCTAGGAGATGGCATTCATGGTGACATGCTTTCAAAGGTTAGTAACATCAAAGGGGTTGCATTCACTGGGTCTTTAAAAACAGCAAAAAAAATTCAAAGCAACCTTGCAAGTAATCATGAATCAATTATTCCTTTGATTGCAGAGACAGGAGGCATAAATTCAATGATTGTTGATTCAAGCGCACTTCTCGAGCAAGCAACCGATGATATTATTCGTTCAGCATTTGATAGCTCTGGACAGCGATGCTCTGCCTTGAGAGTGTTATGTGTACAAGACGAAATATATGATGATCTTTTATCAATGATAAAGGGTGCAATGAAAGAACTAAAAATTGGAAACCCTCAAAACCTTGATACAGATATCGGCCCAATAATTAGCAAGACATCTCTTGATAGTCTCAATGCTTACGTGAAAGGTTTTGAAGATAATAATTATTCTATTTTTAGGTCTGCTGCTGATGTAGATGAAAATTTTGTAGCTCCAACAATAATTGAGATTGATAATATTTCTGATCTAAAAGACGAGCAATTTGGACCAATACTTCATATCGTTAGATTTAAATCAAATGAAATGGATGCACTAATTGAAAATATTAATGATAGTGGCTTCGGTCTTACAATGGGTATTCATACTAGAGTAGAAAAAAGAGCCGACATATTTAGTGACAAGTGTAATGTCGGAAATATTTATATAAATAGAGATATGGTTGGAGCTGTGGTTGGTTCTCAGCCTTTTGGTGGACAAAATCTATCCGGCAGTGGCTATAAGGCTGGTGGGCCTAATTACCTTCTGCAATTTCTTAACGAAAAGGTTGTCTCAAAGAACTCGGTAGCATTTGGTGGCAACACTGAACTCTTAAATATTCAAGAGGACTAATGATAGGTTTTAAAAAGGTTCCAAAAAGAGCTGTACTTGTTTCTTTTGCTGTTTCTATTGTCTTAATATTAATGCTTTATGTTGATATAGAGACATATGAATCTTTGCCAGTTGAAGAAATTGAGTTTACTGAAAAATTCTCTACTCCTCTTGAGCAAACGAAGACATATCAGATGCATGAGGTGCAAGATGGAGAAAATCTTTCAATAATTTTTGAAAAATTTTCAGTTCCTTTAAATACTGCTTATAAAATTTTTAGATTAGACTCCAAAAATATTATTGCTAATATTAAACCAGGAGAAAAGATGCTCTTTGAATATTCTGGTGAGGAGCTAACCAGAATTGAGATCATGAAAGATCAAATAAATTCTATTTCAGTTAGTCTTACTCCAGAAATAGTATTTAAGAATATAAGCAAAAGTATTGAGTTAATTGAATCTTATAATAGCGGTATTATTCAATCCTCATTTTATGAGGCAGCTCTAGATGCAAATATTCCCGAAAGTGTAATTATGGACTTTGCTTATATCTTTGGCTGGGATGTTGACTTCGTTTTTGATATAAGAGAGGGCGACGAATTTCATGTAATTTATGAAACTCCATATAGTGATGGTGAAAAAGTAAAAAATGGCGATATCGTAATTGCTAAGTTTATTAATAATGGTAATACCTATTTTGCAAATAGGTTTTTCACTGAAGCCAGTAAAAAACAGTACTTTGATGAAAATGGAAATAATATGCAAAAAGCTTTTTTAAGAGCTCCTTTAGATTTTGCATATATTAGTTCTCATTTTAATCCCAACAGAATGCATCCTGTTCTTCATACAATAAGAGCTCATAATGGAGTTGACTATGCAGCCAAAAGAGGTTCACCAGTTAGAACTACAGGCGATGGGATTGTTTCTTTTTCTGGCCAAAGGAATGGGTGCGGTAATGAAATAGTTATAAACCATACAAATGAATACTCAACTAGATACTGCCATTTAGAAAAATTTAGCAAGGGCATTAGAAAAGGTAAAAAAGTTTCCCAAGGGGATACTATTGGTTTTGTTGGTAGCTCAGGCCTGGCAACAGGACCTCATTTGCATTATGAGTTTAAGATAGGTGAGAAAAGAATAGATCCTATAAAAGTGAAATTACCATCAGCTGATCCAGTGCCAGAAAACTTAAGGGTAAGTTTTGATACACTATTAAAGAATAATAAATTATCAATGGAGGAATTCAATAAGCTTTCTCCAAGTAGTAATGAATAAAAAAATCTATATTGGAGCAATGACAGGAACTAGTCATGACGCTATTGATATTTCATTTCTTAGCATTGGCACAAAAATAAATCTTGAGTTTTTCCATTCAATTAAACTCCCAAAATATCTAAGATTAAAAATAAAAAAACTCATTGAAAATAACGAAAGCTCCTTGTCAGATTTGGGTACTATTAATAAAGAAATAGGATTCTTGTTTTCAAAATCTATTAATCAGGCGATTGAATTAAGTAAAATTAAGAAATCATCTATAGAGTGTGTTGCTATTTCTGGACAAACCATTAGGCATGAAATTAATAAGAGATTTCCATTTTCTATGCAAATTGGTGATCCAAATATTGTTGCAAAAGAAACAGGTCTTCTGGTGGTAAGTGATTTTAGAAATATGCACATTGCCCATGGTGGCGAAGGCGCTCCTCTTGTTCCAGAATTCCATAATCAATTATTTTATAAAGCTAGAAACCCACGAATTATTTTAAATATTGGGGGGATTTCAAATTACTCATTTATAAAAAATAGAAATGATGTATGGGGAACTGATGTAGGCCCTGGTAATGCAATTCTAGATGCATATTGTAGTGACTTTCTTCACATTCCTTTTGATAGAAATGGAGCGATTGCAGCCAAAGGAAAAGTAGATCAGGTTGAATTAAAAAGATTACTTCAAAATAATTTTTTTAAAAGAAAATGCCCAAAATCGACAGGCAAAGAGCTTTTTAACATAAAAATATTGTCCAAGAAGTTTTTAAAAAAAAAGGCTGAAGATATTCTATGTACCTTAGTTGAATTTTCAGCTAAATCTATAATCAATTCAATTCATAAAAATGGTCATAATAATTGTGACATTATCATTTGCGGTGGTGGTGCTCATAACAAGTATCTAGTGAAAAGAATTTCTGAAATGGCTAGTAATAATGTCATCCTCTCGAGTGATTTAGGCCATGATGTTTTTGCTATTGAGTCCATGGCATTTGCATGGATGGGATATAAAAGAGTCAATAATGAGACTCTAACAGTTCAGACATCAAGCAAGAATGTAAAAGGACTTTTGGGTTCAATTACAAAAATCTAGACTGTAAACGACTCTCCACATCCGCATGTTGTTTTGGCATTTGGGTTTTTGATAACGAATTTAGCTCCTGAAAGATCCTCAACGAAATCCAGTGTTGACCCATAAAGATAGGGATACGACATAGAGTCAACTAATAGTGAAAACTCTTTAAAGTCTATAACATCGTCATCAAATGCCTCGTCTTTATCAAATTTAAAACCATATTGGAAGCCCGAGCAACCTCCCCCGGTTACAAAAACTCGAAATTTAGAACTATCGCTAGTTTCTAAAACGCTCATGATTCTTGCTGAAGCAGAATCAGTTAATTCTATTGATCTTTTATATGTATCTTCCATTGCTATTTAACTCTTTTAACTTTGATTCTTGAATTTGTTTTTGTATTGACCATTGAGTAACCACCCAACCTTACTTTTACTAATTCAATATTTGAACCTTTTTTAAATTGAGCTGCTTTGTTTGCTCCAAGAGCTGCTTCAGATTTCCATATCTGTCCATTTTCTAATCTAAACGTAATTTTTCTACTTACCTGCTTGGTAACTCGAACTATAGATGATCGAATTGCTTTCTTGTCTTCTATTTTTTCAGCTTTTCTAATCTGCTCATAGGAAAGCCCAAAATTATCTTCTTTATTCGTTGTATTTTTATCAACTATATTGTCAGGCTTCGGCTTAACTGCTTTTATTTTTTTTGTTGCAGGCACTTTTTTTTCAACTAATACTGAGCTTGCTTCCTTAAAAATTAAGTCATAGCAAAGAAGTCGCTTAGAATCAGATTTTATTTTTGAGCATTCAGCAGCCTCAGAGTTTGCATATGAATAGTTAGTGATAAATAGAGCTGCTATAAATAAATATTTAATCATTTTTTAAATATACTATATTTGTTGTTCGTCATGAAATTTATTGGTTAACAATATAAAATATATTTATGAAATCAACTCTAATAATCTACTCTACTACTGATGGGCAAACTCTAGAAATTTGTAAAAAGATTTTTTCTAAATTAAATGTTTCTGAATCTTCAAATATAATACATATTTCAAAAGCAGAAGGGCTAGATTTAAATCAATTTGATAAAATCATTATTGGTGCGAGTATAAGATACGGTAAACATAAACCAGAACTTTATGAATTTATTAAAAAAAATGTTGCTTGCCTTGAAGCAAAAGAAAATGCCTTCTTTTCAGTTAATGTGGTTGCGAGAAAGCCTGAAAAAAATACTCCTGAAACAAATCCATATATGCAAAAATTTTTAGAGCTATCTCCTTGGAGTCCAAAGAAATTAGCAGTTTTTGCTGGCAAAATAGATTATCCAAAATATAAATTTATAGATAAACATATGATTAGATTGATTATGTGGATTACTAAAGGTCCTACGGACGTAAAAAACACTTATGAGTTCACTGACTGGAATGGTGTGGATGAATTTTCAAAACAATTAAATACATAATAAGAATTAAATTGATATCATATCGAAATTAAAAATTAAGAAGAATTAGCTTTGAAACATAATAAAATTGATAAATCCATAGCCTTATTTAAAGAGGCTAAGACTCTTATGCCTGGTGGAGTAAATTCACCAGTAAGGGCATTCAAAAACATCAATGGCAATCCTATATTTTTTGAAAGAGCATCCGGTGCATACCTTTATGATGCTGATCACAACGAATACATCGATTATATTGGGTCTTGGGGTCCGATGATAATGGGTCATTCACATCCAGACATAGTAAGTGCAATTAAAAATCAAGTTGAGCTGGGGACTAGTTATGGAGCCCCGACAAGTCTTGAGTCTGATGTGGCTAGGCTAATTAAAAAATGTATTCCTTCAATTGAAAAAATAAGAATGGTCAATTCAGGCACTGAAGCAACCATGACAACAATTAGATTGGCAAGAGGTTTTACAGGAAGGAATAAAATCATTAAATTTGATGGCTGCTATCACGGTCATGTCGACTCTCTTTTAATTAAGGCAGGTTCCGGAGTTGCTACTTTTGGCTTACCTGACTCTCCAGGGGTTCCTGCGGATTTAGCAAAATATACATTTAGTTGTGAATACAACAATAAAGAACAGTTTTTAGAAATATATAATGAGATAAAAGATGATTTAGCAGCAGTCATTGTAGAGCCAATAGCTGGAAATATGGGCTTTGTTCCAGGCAATGAAGATTTCTTAAAACTATTGAGGGAAACTACTTCAGCCAATAATTCTATTTTAATATTTGATGAGGTCATGAGTGGCTTTAGGGTTTCGCTTGGAGGTGCTCAAGAAATTTATAATATTACTCCAGACTTAACCGCTTTAGGAAAAGTAATAGGAGGCGGTCTTCCTGTTGGAGCCTTTGGAGGAAAAGAAGAAATTATGAACTATCTTGCTCCTTCTGGTCCTGTCTATCAGGCAGGAACATTGTCTGGCAATCCACTGGCTATGGCTGGAGGAACTGCTTTGTTGCAATTGTTGATCAAAGAAAATCCATTTAAAGAGTTGGAAAAAAATGCATCTGTGCTTTTAGAGGGCATGAAAGCCTTAATGATTGAGTCAGGTATTCCGTTTTCTATAAACAGGATTGGCGGAATGTTCGGTTTCTTTTTTTCAGAAGAGCTCCCTAATAATATTAATGATGTTGCAAAGACTGATGATGTGATATTTTCAAATTTTTTAAATTCATGCATTAGAAGCGGAATATACTTTGCTCCCTCTAAATATGAAGCGGGCTTCATATCAGCAATGCATAAGGATGAAGAGATTAATAGAACACTAGAAACGGTAAAACAAATAATACAAAAAGGAATAACAAATGAAATATGATATTAGCGCCCTTGGAAATGCTTTAGTAGATACTCAATATAAAGTCAGCCATGAATTCTTATCAAGTGTAGGCCTTGTAGCTGACTCTATGACTCTTTCATCATCTGAGGAACAAGCACCTATAATTAGTAAACTTATCGAAATGGGAGCTGAATCAATTTCTGATTGTGGCGGCTCTGCAACCAATTCTCTTGTTGCGGCAGCGAATTACGGTTCGAATTGCCATCATGTATGCAGAGTTTCTGATGATGAAGATGGAAGAAACTATCTTGATAGTCTCAGATCGGCCGGAGTCAAACATATTGGTGTCAGCTCTGAAAATACAGATCAACCAACTGGAAAATGCTTAATTTTAGTTACTCCTGATGCTAAGAGAACAATGAGCAGCATGCTTGGAGTTAGTGCATTTCTTGGTAAATCGGATATAGACTTTGATGTTGTAGAAAATTCAAAAATTTTTTATATCGAAGGCTACATGGTAACAAGTGACGACAACTTTAATGCTGTTATTTCAGTTTTAGAACACCTTAAAGATAAGGATGTAAAGAAAGCCTTGTCTCTATCTGATGCAGGTATTGTTCATGGCTTTAAAGAAAAATTTGATTTAATAGAGTCATATGGAATAGATATGATCTTCTGCAATGATGATGAAGCAATTGCTTTTTCTGGCAAAGAAAATCTTGATGATGCTGTTAGTTTTTATAAAGAAAAGCCTTACATGACCGCTATTACAAAAGGCGCTGAGGGAAGTGTTGTTATAGACAAAGGGGTTGAGAAATACGCTCAAGCAGAAGAAATAACTCCAATAGATACCAATGGAGCAGGTGACATGTTTGCCGGATCATTTATGCATGCCTACCTGCAAGGGAATAATATTGAAGCATGTGCTAAGTTTGCAAACTATGCATCTTCCAAGGTTGTTGAGACATTTGGACCAAGACTTAGTTCGGATGGGTACTTGCAAGTATTAAATAAATTAAAAAATGACTAGCTAATTTCGTCAGTATCTGATATTTTCTCCACCCTAAAATTCTATAAA
>JABBBT010000058.1:0-44114 GCA_018607365.1 SAR86 cluster bacterium | reverse complement strand
TGACTAGCTAATTTCGTCAGTATCTGATATTTTCTCCACCCTAAAATTCTATAAATTCTTACATGGTCGAAAAAAAATCCAAGACAGTAAAAAAAGCTCCAGTTAAAAAGGCTGTTGCTAAAAAAGCTCCAGTTAAAAAGGCTGTTGCCAAGAAGACTGTAAAAGCAACAATAGCTAATAACAAATCTAAAATTGCAGCTTATAAGCCCAAGAAAGGTGAAAAATATATGAGCGCAGCAATGAAGAAACATTTTGTTGCCGTTCTTCTTCTTTGGAAAGAACATCTTAAGGATGAAATGCAAAAAACTTTCGATCATCTTAGAACCAAAGGGGAAACCTATGCGGACCCAATGGACAGAGCTTCTCAAGAGGAAGAGTTTGCTTTTGAATTAAGAACCAGAGATAGAGAGAGAAAACTTATCAGTAAAATAGCAGTATCTATAGAACAAGTTAAGCAAGATGATTATGGCTGGTGCGAATCTTGTGGTGATGAAATTGGAATTAAGAGGCTTGAAGCTAGACCAACAGCAACCCATTGCATTCACTGCAAAACACTTGACGAAATTAAAGAAAAGCAGCTAAATGGCTAATGCCCTTAAATCATAAAATTCATAATTAGATTTGATAGATAATAATAAGATAAGTAAGTTTGCTATATCTGTCGTCCAAGACCTTCAAAAAAGTAATTTTCAGGCCTACCTCGTTGGTGGATGCGTTCGAGATGCGCTAACAGGACTAGAACCAAAAGATTTCGATATAGCTACCAATGCCACGCCTGAGCAAATCAGGAAAACATTTAAAGCTTCAAGAATAATTGGCAAAAGATTTAAATTAGTTCATGTTTTTAATAGGAGTGAGTTGCTTGAGGTGGCGACTTTCAGATCAGGAAGTGATCAGGAAGATGGTGAAAATATTGTTACTGATTCGACAGGAAAGATTCTTAGAGATAATAATTGGGGTACTCTTGAACAAGACTGTCATAGAAGAGATTTCACTGTGAATGCTCTTTACTATTGTCCTGTTACAAAAAAAATAGAAGACCATAATGATGGGCTTAAACATATACACAAAAAAGTTATTGTATCTATTGGAGATCCTCAAAGAAGATTCGAAGAGGATCCAGTTAGAAGTTTAAGAGCCATAAGATTTAGTAATAAACTAAATTTCAAAATAGATAACCTAGTTAAGGATGCAATCTATGATAAAGGCCATCTTTTATCTGGCATCTCAAATGCCAGATTGTTTGATGAGTTTTGCAAAATATTTTTGAATGGAATGGGCGAAAAGAATTTTGAGAAAATCTGCTCATTTCATTTGAATAAATACCTAATACTTTCTGATCCAAATAGAAATGAGTTTGCCAGTAATGTTATGACACATGCTCTAAGAAATACTGACGATAGAGTTAAGAATCAACAATCAATTACACCGGGCTTTCTTATGGCTGCATTGTTATGGCCCTCTTTATTGAAAAAGTGTTCTAAGAATGGAGAAATCAATGTAAGAAAATTTTTTCGATCTATGGATGGCGTACTTCGCGAACAACAAAAAATTACAGCAATTCCAAGAAAATTTTCAAGCTACATTAAGGATATTTGGGTACTTCAATTAAAACTTCATAGCAGAATTGGGAGCCAGCCATATAAGACTCTACGACATCCAAGGTTTAGAGCTGCATATGATTTTCTTCTTGTAAGAGAGAGAGCTTCGGGAGATAAGAGTGGTATTGGCAAGTGGTGGACTGATTTCCAAAAAAATGATGACTCATTAAGAGGAACTATTATTTCTGAGATGAATGAAAAAAGTGATGAAGAATCTGCAAAAATATTTGGCTTCTATAACGAGTTGAGATAATCTAGGATAAAAACTATACGTTACAAATGAACCCAGCTATTAAAGAAGTGCCGCTTCCAAAATATATCGCAATTGAAGGACCGATAGGTGTTGGGAAAACTACTTTAGCAAATAAGATAGCCGAAACATTTAATTATGATTCTTTTTTAGAACAACCGGCAGAGAATCCCTTCTTAAAGAATTTTTATAAAAACCCAAGCCAATCAGCTCTAGCTACTCAGCTTTTCTTCTTATTTCAAAGAATGCAGCAAATTCAAGACCTTAAACAAAGAAGTCTTTTTGAAACAGTGAGGGTTGCTGATTTTTTAATAGAAAAGGATAGATTATTCGCTGAGGTTACTCTTTCTAACGAGGAAATGAATCTATATGACAAAGTATATGACCATCTAACCTTGGACGCGCCAACGCCTGATTTGGTCATCTACCTTCAGGCACCTATTGATGTACTAAAAGATAGAATTACTAAGAGAGGAAATATTAACGAACAATATCTAACTCTTGACTACTTGGAAAGACTGAATGATGCATACTCAAGGTTTTTCTTAGACTATAGTTCTGCCCCTTTATTAATAATTAATGCTGCAGATATTAATTTAGAAACCAATGATAGCGATTACGAATCACTCATTACAAAAATAATGTCTAATCCCAAAGGAAAGAATTTCATTAATCCCCAACCTTCAATTATTTAAGAATGTCTCAAAAGCTTTATAGCCCAAAACATTCAAGTAATCCTTATATAAAAGACTTTGATGAATACAGAGAACTTTACAGGCAATCCATAGAAGATCCCTCTAAATTTTTTAAAGAACTAGCAAATGAAAACATAAGCTGGATGGAAGACTTCAAAACAACATTCAATAATCAATTTAATAATGCGAAGTGGTTTGAGGGTGGTAAAACAAATATTAGCTTGAACTGTATCGATAGACATTTAGAAAATGATGCAAACAAAATAGCATTGATATGGGAAGGAGATGATCCTGCTGATTCTAAAGAATTAACCTACCAAGAGCTCCATAACGAAGTATGTAAGTTCGCTAATGTTTTAAAAGGCCTGGGTGTTGAAAAGGGCTCGAGAGTTTGTATTTATATGCCTATGATCGTTGAGACTGCCTTTGCAATGCTTGCTTGCACGCGAATAGGTGCCGTGCATTCTGTTGTCTTTGGCGGATTTTCTCCAGAATCACTCAAAGATAGAATTCTTGATGCTGATTGTAGAATTGTTATAACTGCTGATGAGGGCTTAAGGGGCGGCAAAAAAGTGCCACTTAAATCTAATGTAGATGAAGCTCTTATAGGCTGCCCAGATGTTAAAAATACACTAGTTATAAAAAGAACCGGTGGCAAAATAAATTGGGATGATAAAAAAGATGTATGGTATGAAAATCTTGCTAGAGATGTTTCTAATAAGTGTGCTCCTGAGCCTATGGATTCTGAAGATCCTCTTTTCATTCTCTATACATCAGGCTCTACAGGCAAGCCAAAGGGTGTTCTTCATTCTACTGCAGGTTATCTATTGGGTGCTCACATTAGTTTCAAATATCTTTTTGGAATAAGGCCAGAGGACAAATATTGGTGTACAGCAGATGTGGGATGGATAACAGGACATACTTATATCTTATACGGGCCTCTTTCAAATGGAGCAACAACACTTATGTTTGAGGGAGTTCCTACTTACCCTTCAGCATCAAGGTGTTGGGAAATATGTGATAAACATGACATTAGCATTTTTTATACAGCCCCAACTGCCATTAGAGCTCTGATGGCCCAAGGCGATGATCCCGTTAAAAAGACAAAAAGAAATAGCCTAAGAATTTTAGGCACAGTTGGAGAGCCAATTAATCCAGAGGCGTGGGATTGGTACTACAGTGTTGTCGGTAAATCTAATTGCGAGGTTATTGATACTTGGTGGCAAACCGAAACTGGTTCGGTACTTATTTCTCCAATAGCCGGGATTACTCCAACAAAGCCTGGGTCAGCAACTCTGCCCTTCTTCGGGGTTAAGCCAGCTCTCTACGATGAACATGGAAATACGCTAGAAGGTTCTAATGCAGGTAATTTAGTTATTGAGCAGTCTTGGCCTAGTCAAATTAGAAGTATTTATGGCGATCACCAAAGAATGATCGACACCTATTTTGGTATGTATAAAGATATTTACTTTACTGGAGATGGAGCCAGGCGAGACGAGGATGGATACTACTGGATAACCGGAAGAGTTGATGATGTTCTTAATGTTTCCGGCCACAGACTAGGAACGGCTGAAATTGAAAGTGCTCTTGTGCTCCATCCTAAAATTGCTGAAGCAGCTGTTGTTGGTTTTGACCACCCAATTAAGGGTCAAGGAATATATGCTTTTGTTACTTTAATGATAAATGAATCATTTGATGACAACTTTAGTTATGAATTGAAACAATTTGTTGCTAAAGAAATTGGAGCTATTGCAAAGCCAGATTTAATTCAAAATGCTCCAGGCTTGCCTAAAACAAGATCAGGAAAAATTATGCGCAGAATTCTTAGAAAGATTGCTGAGAATGATCTATCTAATTTAGGAGACACGACAACTCTTGCCGACCCTTCGGTTGTTGAGTCTCTTATAGAAAACAAACAAAGTTTATGAAAAAATTCTTAGCGCCATTTATTCTATTTGGAATTGTTGGTTGCTCAATGTCACCAAAAGAACTTGATAAGTTATATTCTAATAATGATTACTTCTCACCAGTTGCTACTATTAAATGCATGCAAATGGGCCCTCCCCAAAGACCCTTTCCCATTAATGATAAGGGAGAGACCCGTGAGTCATATGATCAAGATGACTGTGTTGAGGATACTATTTCAAAAAATGTAAGGGAGCTAACTTTTGATCTTGGAACTTCGCCTATCGACCTTAAAATTGAAAAAGATGTAAAAAAGATACCTGATAATAACGAAGACTCAATTGATGATATTGATATAGAAGCTATTGAGGAGAAAGTCTTATATAAAAAGAAAAAGGATTAAACTATTTCGAATAGATCTTTATCTAATTTAACTTTCTTTTCATCTATAAGCTTTAACAAATGAGCCTCTAGACTATATTTAGCTATAGGATGGAGCAGCTCTGACACATCATCATAAACAAGCTTAGTTAGTTCATCTAAGGATGAAATTCCTGCCTCTCCTAGCTTTCTAAGAGCTTTTCCTTCTCTTGTTAGTCTGTGTCTAATGATTGATTGAATGGTTTTCTCAGGCTCGTGAATATAATTTCCATGCCCAGGCGCAAAACAATCAATATCAAAATCTAGTAACTTTTCTAATGAATTGATATAGCTTTTCATATTCCCATCTGGTGGCCCAATAACAACCGTAGACCCATCCATAATGTGGTCACCTGTTAGAAGGCATTTCGTATCTTTTATTAAAAAGCATAAATGATTAGATGCATGTCCAGGAGTATGTATTACTTCTAACGTATATTCATCTGTCTCAATAATATCTTTATCATTTAAAACAATATCTGGAATAAATGTTTCATCTTCCCATGAGGATTCTCCATCTACTAGCCTTCCATACATTGGAACATTAAGCGTTTTTGATAGAGGCAATGCAGCTGGCGAATGATCTTTATGGGTATGAGTAACAAAGATTCTTTTTATTTTCCCATCCCCTGCTTTGATAATTTCATTTAGATGCTCAGATATATTTGGACCAGGATCGACAAGGGTTATATCATCTTTGCCAATCAAATAAGTATTAGTCCCACCTCCAGTGAAAACACCAGGATTTGGAGCTGTTATTTTAGTAATTAAGTCCATATTATTTAATGATCCTCATATCCTTTATCTCCAGGCAATAGACCTCTCCACTCGCCATCTTCTTTAAAAAACTTTGGGAGAATTGGTGGGATATCCTCATTTGAGAGATTCCTCTGATTTTCTAAAAGCTTAGAGCCTGAATGAAATTGTGCACATTGTTCCAAATTTTTTATTGTAGGCATAATCATAGGCATCTCACCCGAACGAGATTTTTTAAGCGCTTCTTTTGGAGAAATCCAAACACTGTCTATGAGCTCACTACCATCATGTTCTCCGGTCTGATGCTTTGGGAGATGGGCAATAAAAAAACGTGTATCAAATCTCCTAGTTTCTATTTCAGGGGTTATCCAATGCGAAAAAGGGGCTATTTGTTGAGGCATTAAAATTAAATTTTCTTCTAAACAGATATTATATAAATCAATTTCATTATTTAACAACATCTCTCTATATTTTTGATATTTATGTTTATCGACTCCATCTAGATCAAGATCTTCCCCACTCTTTTTTTTAGCAAGTAAAATTCCAACCTCCTCAAAGCATTCTCTAATACATGCAACCCAATATGCTAGACCCCCAGAATCTAATCCAAGGTTTATGGAGGCCTCCTTATCAGTCACACCATCACAAAAATCTTCTATCTTATTATTGAAATCACTTTCGTCAATTTTGCCGCCCGGGAAAACAAAAAGGTCTCCGAAGGGAGGCCTGCTAGATCTTTTTACCATCAAAACTTCCATCCCATCAGGAGAATCCTTTAGGACTAAAACAGTTGCTGCTGGTGTTAAATTAAGTTTATTCATATTTTTATTTTTTATAGCTTAGAATACTGTTTATGGAAATAACTAACAATCTTAATCAAGACATTATTCATGCTCCACAGTGGTTCAAAGATGCTATTGAGGACAAGCCTAGCTCAGAGATTATCAAGAATCCACATGGGGATATATCCTATTCTAGCTGGAACTCCAAAGATGAAAGTAAAGATTTAATAATTCTTATTCATGGAACAGGTGCTCATAAAAAATGGTGGGATCCTATTGCGCCCCACTTTAGAGACTGCGCAAATATAGTTGCGATAGATCTTCCTGGCATGGGTGACTCTTCTTTTAGAGATTCATATGGCATTAAAGATTTTGGAGAATGTATTGTCTCTGTAATTGAAAAGGAAAAGGATAAAAAAAATATTTCAAATATTTTTATTGTTGGGCACTCTCTTGGCGGACATGTTGCTGGTTACGTTGCATCTGAACGAAAAGATCTAATAAATAATATTATTATTATTGATACATTTATAAGGCCACCGGACTATGACCCGAATCAACACTCTTCTCCTCTCAGAATGATCAAGCACTATCAAGACAAGACAGATATTATTAAAAGGTTCAGATTAATGCCCAAGCAAGATTGTCTGAATGATTGGTATTTAAGATATATTGCTGAGTACTCAGTAAAAAATATTGAGGCTGGATGGAGATGGAAATTTGATGATGTAATGTTTAGCAGTCTTGAAAGGTTATTTGGTTACACATTTTCATTTGGCTGCCCTGCTTTGTTCATCCATGGTGAAGACAGTTTATTAACCTCCGGAAGTATCCTAGACAATATTAAGAATACATATGGTGACATTATGACTTTTGAAGGGGTTCCTGGGGCTGCTCACCATGTTCCATTGGACAAGCCCTTAGAACTTGTTAGTATTATTAAGGAGCATTTATATAAAAACTAATTTATGAATTACTACTTAGCATTCTTTTTCTTAGCATGTGGTTTGCTAGTTCTTATAAAACCCCTTTATTCATATCTCTTTTCAAATCTTGTTGGATCGAAAGTCAAAATCTCAGGCTATTTCGCTTTATTCTTTGGGATAATTCTTTTTTTAACTGGTCTTCTTCAACCGGAATGGTCTGACAGGCTATGGTCAGTAATTTTTGTTGTTATGGGGACTCTATCTTTTTTAAAAGGGGTTTGGCTGATCGCACTTCCAAATCATGCTTCAAAGATTTTAGAAATTTTTATAAAGCACTATTATAAGATTGCCGTCCCAGTTTCTATTCTTTATTTATTTATTTCTGTAACTGTCGTATCTACTGACTATATAGGGCCCCAAAAGGATATTAGTAAGTGTGAATCCGATGACCATATAAAGGTTATTTGTGGTTTCTCAAACCCAGAAGATATTGTGATTACGCCTGATAATAAATTCTTCTTTATTTCTGAATTTGGAGGAATCGGTCCATATGCAGAACATACTCCTGGTTACTTTGCCTTAATGGATTTAAATACCTATGAAAAGAAGGTACCAAAAATTACTTTTGAAGAAAACTCTTGGGGTGACGCTTCATGCATAAGAAGCGAGCTAGACATATTCAATCCCCACGGAATAGATCTTGTTGAAAATGATGAAGGCTTCTATCAACTAGCTGTAATTAATCATTCTCCATTTGAGTCGATTGAAATGTTTGAAATTATAAAAACTGAATCTTCATGGGATATGATCTGGCGGGGCTGTATTAGGGTCCCTGACCATTATTATTTCAATGATGTAGCCCTTAAAAAAGATGGAAGTTTTTATGCATCTCATATGTATAAAAGAGATATCAGCATGGAAGAATGGTTAATGAATTCATTATTTAAAAGTATTTCAGGGCATGTAGTACTTTGGAGTGACAATACTTTTAACAAAGTTGATGGAACAGATGGAAGTGGGCCTAATGGAATTTTGCTAGATGAGAGCTCTGGACTTCTTTATGTTAATTATAATCAAGGTGACAATTTATCTGTTTATGATATTAATCAAAATACTAAAACAGGTAGTTATTTTATTCAGAGTCCAGATAATATCTTTTTAAAAGGCGGTTCGGTTTGGTTAACTTCTTTAGATTTACAGGCTAATGATTTTGGTGATTGTGCAGAAAAAACAAATTGTTCTCTACCTTTCTCCATTCATAAACTTAATCAAAAAACCCTCAAGAGAGAAGATAAGTTTTCATTTTCTAGAACAGTTTTTGGTTTACCCACTATTGCAGTGCCTCATGACGAAAAAATTTTTATGGGATCATTCCATTCCGATAGGATTGGCTATTTCTCTGAAGAATGAATTTTTAGCATTCAACATAATTTAGCTTAAGTGATTTCATGTCTATATTGCAAAGTTTTACCTTTCAAGAATTAAAAAATCTTCTGCCCAATAGAGCAAAGGATAGCCATAAAGGTAATTTTGGAAAAGTTTTGATATGCGCTGGCTCCCCAGGCATGGGTGGCGCGGGAATACTTGCATCTGAGGCAAGTTTATTTTGTGGCTCTGGACTAGTAACTCTCGTCACAGACACGTCTAATGTAAGCTCATCTTTATTAAGAAATCCTGAAGTAATGATAACTGGTGTTGATATGGTTGAAGGGGTCAATATAGATTTAAAAATTAAAGATCATAACGTTATATTGTATGGACCAGGAATTGCTAATACTGCTTTTGCAAAAACTATATTGGATAAAATATTAAAGTCTGCAAATAATTCAAAAATTATATTAGATGCAGGTGCTTTACACATCGCGGCATCATCAAAATCTTTAATCAAAAAATCCAATAAAACAATCTTGATGACGCCCCATCCAGGAGAGGCTGCTATATTACTAAATATATCTATTGAAGAAGTTCAAAGAGATAGACTTTCTGCTGCCAAGCAAATTGCAGACACTTATGGGGCTTCTATTGTCATATTAAAAGGAATGGGAACAGTGGTCTTTGACTCAAAAAATAACAAGTCTTTTATAAGCTCGTGCGGCGGACCTGAACTTGCTACAGGAGGTACTGGTGACGTTCTGGCTGGTGTTTTGACTGCTCTTCTTGCCCAAAGTCTTGATATAAGAAATGCGAGCCTTATTGCTGTTGCAGTTCATTCGGAGGCAGGTTTAAAATTTAAGGAAGAAATTGGTGAAATAGGCTTAAATGCCTCAAGTTTAATACCTATAATAAGACAATTACTAAATCAATGAAAAAACTTACTCTTATAAATGACGAGGCTACAAACCAACTAGGGTCAAAGATAGCTATGGAGATACTTAAATCTTCTTCGCAAGAAATTGAAATACATCTTGAGGGTGACTTAGGAGCAGGCAAAACTTTTATATCTAGATCTATTATAAAAAATTGTGGATGGAAGGACCTTGTAAAAAGTCCAACTTATACTCTCTGCGAGGAATATGATTTTAATAATTTAATGTTTTTGCATATTGATCTTTATAGAACTAACGAAGCAGAAGATATTGATATATTTGATCTAAGTAGAAAAATAAACTCTAAGAAAGTAGTGCTAATTGAGTGGCCTGAAAGGCTTCAACATGAAAGAAGTTTTGACCTAAAAATAGTTTTCAGCCATCTTCCTGAGGGAAGAGAGGTTTCTTTAATTTCGGGCGATAATGACTTTAAAGAATGGTTAAAAGCTTATGAATAGATTGGCAATCCTTGGTTTTCTATCTTTATTTATCAGCGGAAATGATGTTTTCTTCGATGAAATACAAGACATGGGTAACAATGAAATTAGTATTAACTTTAATGTAGATAAAGTTTCATTGGTAAGGTCTTATTCTTTAGAAGATCCCTCTAGAATTGTCATGGAAGTTAATCAATCGAGCCTTCCGACCGAGATAAATGTTCCATACAACTATCCAATCAAAAAAGTAAGAGCATCTCAGGATGGAAGTCTTACTAGAATCGTTGTTGATTTATATGAATCAGTCCATTGGCAAAACCCAACTCAGACTATAAATACAGAAAATATAAAATTAGAGCTTAAGGTGAAAAGAAATAAAAACCTCAATAAAAGTATTAGAGATATTGTTGTTGCTATAGATGCGGGTCACGGTGGTAAATATCCTGGTGCGGTTGGCCCAAATAATATTTTAGAAAAAGATGTGACGTTACTTATTGCGAAGGAGTTAGAAAGAACCTTAAGAGATACTTATGGTTACAGACCGGTGATGATTAGAGATGGAGATGAGACATTAGATTTAAATAATAGATACCTGGATGCTAGGAAATATGGAGCAGATATTTTTGTTTCAATCCATGCTGATGGGTTTAGATTATCTTCTGTAAAGGGTGCTTCTGTTTTTATATGGTCAGATGAAGCTTCAAGTACTGTTGCTAGAAACTTATCTAAAAAACAAAGGCAGAGAATACAGGCTGATATAAAAAATCTAAAGCCAGTTGATTTTGATGAGGATGCGGCAAGACAAACCTATCCAGAAATGTATAAGAAAAAAATTTCTGAAAGTAAAATTTTAGGAACTAAGATATTGGATCAACTTAAAAGAGACCCTTTTACAAAAATTCATAAAAAGAATGTTGAGTACGCAGATTTCAGAGTTCTTAAGTCTATTGATATACCTTCTGTATTGGTTGAGTCAGGGTTTATAACCAACCCTGAAGACGCACAAAGATTAAAGGGCAAGCCAGGGAGAAGAATGATTGCAAGATCTGTTTTCCTAGGAATACATAACTATTTTAAAGACAAACCTAAAGCAAATACCTTTATGAGTATTGATCCAGGCTATGTGACTTACAAAATACAAAAAGGGGATGTCTTATCAGAAATAGCGATAAGATTTGGAGTGACTGTAGAAGAAATTAATACAGAGAATAAACTAAACAATAAGCCAATATATCCAGGACAATTAATTAAGATTAATATTTAGCTTAAGTCTATTGGATCAATGTCGAAAGACCACTTAACCTTATTAGATTCCGGCCATTTTTCAAACTCTGTTGTTAAAAACTTTAATACCTTATTTAAAAAAGTTTTCTTTGGTGCATGGATATAGACTTGGTGCCTATAATTTCCTTTCGACTTCGAAACTAATGAAGGCAAGGGGCCAATAACATTTATGTCAGTCCTATTGGATAAAATTAAAACAGCTTTCTCTAGGAAATCCACATTACTCCTCTGAGTTGGTGATGAGCACCTAAGCAGACATAAAGTAGTAAATGGAGGTAAGTTCATTTGCTCATTGGTACTGAGACATTGTGAAGCAAATTTCATATAATCTCCTGTCTTAATTTTATTAAGATTTATATCATCGGGATATCTTGTTTGAATAATAACTTTTGCAAGATTATTATTTCTTCCTGCTCTTCCTGAGACTTGAATAAGCAATTGAGATATTTTCTCTAATGCATTAATTTCTGGGCTTATAAGGCCATTATCAGCATTTAAAATAACGCTTAAGGTGACTTTCGGAAAATCATGTCCTTTTGCAAGCATTTGAGTTCCAACTAAAATTGCTGCGTCTGAGGAATGAATTTTTTTAACTATAGCCTCCATTGCTCCCACTTTTTTTGTTGAGTCATGATCAACTCTAATTATTGGAGTCTTTACAAAGTTGCTTTTAAGAACTTCTTCAACTCTCTCTGTTCCAGCTCCATGCATATTAAAGTCATTAGACTTACATGCCGGACAAGACGAATTAACAGAGTAGGCAGATTCACACCTATGACAAATTAATCTATTTCTTGCCTGGTGGAAGACTAAATTTGTATCACAAGATTTGCAATCTGCTACCCACCCGCAACTACCACACTGATAGAGTGGAGCGAATCCTCGTCTATTAATAAAAACTAGAACCTGTTCTCCTCTGTCTATGGTTGATTGCATTGCTTCAATTGTCTCTCTAGCAACTCCACCTATTAAAGGGCTGTTATTGATATCTAAGACTATTAATTTAGGAGGCTTGTTTCCGTCAACTCGATTAGGAATATCAACTCTTGTAAATTTATTTTCTTTTACAAGTTTTAAAGTTTGCAGTGAAGGGGTTGCTGACCCCAAAATAATTGGAATATTTGCAAGCTGTGCCCTTTTTATACTTAAGTCTCTAGCAGAGAATTTAAACCCTTCTGACTGCCTAAATGATTGGTCGTGCTCTTCATCAATAATTATTAAACCAATGTTATCTAAAGGCACTAAAGCCGAAGATCGAGTTCCTACTATTATTTTTATAGAACCAAATTTAGCTTTTAGCCAAGTCTTTAATCTCTTAGCTGCTGTTTGCTTAGAATGATATATACCAATTTCACCATTAAATCTATTCTCAAATCGGGAGAGCAATTGGGGGGTTAAATTTATTTCGGGAACTAAAACTAGTACTGATTTATTATTTTTAATAAAAGTTTCTGCAACTCTTAAGTAAACTTCTGTTTTTCCAGACCCTGTAACTCCATATAATAAAGTGGGTGAAAACCCTTTAGATTTAGAAAGCGCCTTGACTGCTTTTTCTTGATCCTTGGTTAAATCGAATTTCTTATCATCTTCATTTACTGAATATTCAGAAAATTCTCTTAATGCTTCAATTTTTTTATTATTAATTTTTCTTAATTCGGTGGGTACAAAGGTATTAAAAACCTCACCAATAGGATGATGATAGTAATCAGAAGACCACAATATAGAATCAAAAATTGGCTTGTCGAACAAAGGATATTCATCAAGTACAGCGATAATTTTTTTTATAGCTCCCGCTTTTTTTAGGAAATCTGGCTTTTGAATATTTCTTATAACTACTCCTACAATCTTCCTTTTACCAAAAGGAACTGACACGCGGGTTCCTTTTGTAATTTTAAGCTCAGAACTATAAGTAAAGCATTGCCTTAGAGGCAATGAAACAGCTATGTCATAGTAAAAAATTTTCATGTTTTGATTGAAAAGAAGTTGTTTTTTGTTATAGTTCTCATCCAAATTTTGATTTTATTATGAAAAAAGATATACATCCTGAATACCGTGAAGTTTTATTCCATGACGCTAGTGCTGATAAGTTCTTTCTCATTCGTTCAACATTAGATACGACTCAAACGAAAGAATGGGAAGATGGAAAAACATACCCATACTATCCTCTTGATATATCCTCTGCTTCTCATCCTTTTTATACTGGTAAGCAAAAAATTATTGATACTGGCGGAAGAGTTCAAAAATTTGAAGAAAGGTTTGGCAAGAAAAAGTAAATTTATCAATTTATACCTGAACTTCCAAAACCCTTTTCTCCCCTTTGAGTCTCACTGAACTCGTCTACGATTTCAAAATCTGCTTGAATCACTGGAACTATAATCATTTGTGCAATCCTGTCTCCAGGATTAATCTCAAAATCTGTATCTGATCTATTCCAGGCAGGAACCATTAGCTCTCCTTGATAGTCTGAATCAATCAACCCAACCAGATTACCAAGAACGATTCCATGCTTAGAACCTAGACCTGATCTGGGTATAACCATTGCTGCAAGACCCGGATCTTCTAAGTACATTGCAAAACCAATAGGTATCAACTGAGATGATCCTGCCTGAAGGCTGAGCTTACTATCTAGGCATGCCCTTAAATCCAATCCTGCCGAGCCCTTTGTTTCATATTGAGGCAAGGGTATCTTGGATCCCATTAGTGGGTTAATGATCTTAATTTTTATGTTTTTCAATTTTTAAAGCTCTCCTGGTTGAATAAAAGATTTTAACTTACATTTTTTTAAAGATAAGTCTTTCCATGAACTTTCAACGAGAATTTCTGCCAGCCCGCATGTTGAGTACTTGATACGAGAATTTTCTGAAATAGCATTTATGTACATTTGCATTGATGGATTGTGGCCTATTATTAAAACAGAGGTAATGGATTCACTTAAACTTTGGATAAGCTTAACGATCTCATCAGGGCCAGCAAAGTAAAGCTCATCAGTATAGACTGCTTCAGCTATTGGATAATTAAGCCCATCGCTGCATATATCAAAAGTCTGCTTAGCTCTTTCTGCGGTGCTACAGAATATTTTATCTACCAAAATTGAATGAGATTTACAGTAACATGATATTTTATTTGCTTCTTCAATGCCTTTTCTTGCTAATGGTCTATCAAAATCTTTCTGATTAGAACTCTTCCAGTCAGATTGTGCATGTCGTAATAAATAAATTTGTTTCACAATAGTATTGCTAAGTTCCTCAGTGTTCTATAAAATCGCGTTTCAATGAGTAAAATATGTCAAGTAACAGGTAAGATACCACAGTCAGGAAACAATGTTTCTCACGCTAAAAATAGGACTAAAAGAAAGTTTTTTCCTAATCTTCACACACATAAATTTTGGGTTGAATCTGAGAACAGGTTCGTAAATCTTAAAGTATCTGCAAAAGGTATGAGAATCATTGACAAAAAAGGCATTAGTGAAGTTCTTAAAGAACTTAGAGCTAAAGGTCAAAAAGTCTAATATAAATTTAAAACTTATTCATTCCAGAAGCATGTCTTATAAAGAATGCTTTAACAAACTTTGATTTATTTAACGAAGAAATACCTAAATTTCTGATCAGCCTTAGATATAAATTTTCTGAACCAAATAAATCTACAAAAAAGTCCATAGACTTCAACATTAAAAAGTTCATACTTTTTCTTCTAATCTCATATCTTTTTAAAACTGATTTCTCATTAAAGGCAATCCCTTTTTTATAAGAACTAATTACCTCTTCACAAAAAACATCTGCATCTGCAAATCCTAGATTAATACCTTGACCTGCTAAGGGGTGGATTGAGTGTGCAGCATCACCGAGAAGAACAACAGGTCCGCTAATATAGTTTTCAAAATGATGATTCGATAATTTAAAACTTAAAATTTCTGACTTAACCTTGAGACTAACATTAAGCTTTGATTCAAAAAAAGAAATGTTATTTTTTACAAACTCAGATACAGGCTCATCTCCCAAAACTTGATTTTTTATTGACCAAACTACTGTGCATTTATTCATCTCACCCCTGCCTTCTGGGAGTGGCATAAGTGCAAATATTCCTTTTTCAGAAAAAACTTGGTGGGCTTTACCGTGTGAATTGTTATTAATATCAACGACGAAAGTTAAAGCTGTTTGTAAGTAGTCATCGAAACTGCTTGTAAGTGAAGCAATTTTTGCAATATTTGAATTTCTTCCATCACACCCAGCAATAAGATTCGTTTTTATGATCATGCCATCTTTAAGCATGATCTCTGGATCAGATTCTGTATTAAGATTCTGTACTGAATTAATCTCATTATTAAAAAAGGTTCTTTCTTTACATGGATCAGAAATTAGTTTTTGTAATTCATTGAAATAGGTCACATATGAAAGGTTTTCGCTGCCGACGTCCTTTGCTAGAAATTGAATTTTGCCTGTACCCTCACCATCTAATACGTCGATGCTGTTGATTTGAGCAATTGATGGGCAAATACCAATGTTTTTTAGCATTTGCATGGAATGCTCATTGAGAGTGACTGTTCTTATACCCTTGTCTAGGGCTAAGAAACCACTCGCTTTTTCGACAATAACAGTTTTGATATTATTTTTTTCAAGCCTAAGAGAAATGTAATTACCTATTATCCCCCCACCAGAAATAACAATTGGAACCTCCATGGTCTAAGCCATCAATGATTCTATTTCTTGAGGATTAGATGGCACCTTCTCTGTTAGATTAATATTGCCTGAATCTGTTACAAGGATGTCGTCCTCTATTCTTATGCCGATGCCTTTCCATTTGTCATCTACATCCATTGCACTACTGATATAGATACCTGGCTCGATTGTAGTTATCATCCCTGGTTTAAACTTCATAAACTCATCTCCCTCCATGTAGTCACCAACATCATGAACATCAAGACCAAGCCAATGTCCCACCTTATGCATGTAAAAGTCCTTGAATGCACCATTTTTATGAAGCTGATTAACATCGCCAGATAGAATACCCAACTCTACAAGACCTTCAGTAATTACTTTTTCTGAAACCATTTGAGGTTCCATTATGCTATTACCAGTTTTTACAGCATCGATTGCGGCAAGATTGGCTTTGAGTACAATATTATAAATTTGCAGCTGTTCATCTGAAAATTTTCCACTTACTGGGAAGGTTCTTGTGATATCAGATGCATACATTTTGTATTCACATCCTGCGTCTACCAAAATTAAATCTGATGCAGCTAGCTCTTTATCATTTTCAATATAATGCAATACACAAGCGCCCTCACCTCCAGCAACTATAGGTGTATAGGCTGGAAACCTACCTCCCCTTTTGGCGAATTCATATAAAAATAGCGCCTCTATTTCCTGCTCATTGTCGCCAGGCTTTATAGATTTCATGACCTCAATATATGATTCAGCTGAAATTTCACAAGCTCTCTTCATAATATCGATTTCATGCTTATCTTTGATAAGCCTTAAATTTCCTACCATCGAAGAGCCATCAATAATATCAATTGATTTGCTGTGCCTATCTTTAGAATTTGCTGCGCATGTCCAGTCAATTACTTTCTGATCAAAGCCATTTTTCTTCCCTATTGAATAAAAAACTTTTTCTAGCCCTTGAAGGATTTCGGGCATTAAAGCATCTGATTTATTATTTTCAAAAGCTTGATCAAAAAGAAAATCATTTATTGCGCCCTCAGGGCCAGCTCGATAACCATCCCAGATTTCTTTAAGTTTATCTTTTTCAGGGACAAAGATTATTGAATCAATGCTCTGTCCATTATTAACTAAAACCATTAGAGAAGAGGGCTCACAAAAACCAGACAGATAGTAGAAGCTACTTTCCTGTCTTAAATTATAAGATGAGTCAGCGTTTCTATATTGCAAATCTGCACCAGGTACAATTAAGGCTGAATTCTTAGGTAGGTGTTTTATAAGTGAATCTCTTCTGTTTTTAAAAATTATTTTTTCCATGCCTTATTTTACTCTTTTATTAAAGAAACTTTCCAATTCATTCTAGTACAATTAAACTTATACAATGTCAGAAGAAAAAAAATCATCATTATTTGAGCTAGAGGATAAGGTAGATCTTTTAATAAAAAGATTTGATGAACAAAAAGGAATAATAGATTCTTATGTGCAAAGGGAAAGAGACTGGAAAAAAGATAAGCTCATACTAAATAAAGAAATAACTAAACTTAAAAAATAATGTCAGAAATGGAAACGCTATCTTTAAGAATTTTTGGCCGAGATCTGACGTTAGCCTGTCCGCCAGAAGAGAAAGACCAACTCATTAGAGCTGCAAAATTATTAAATGATGAGCTTGATGGCATCGGCGATAAGAATAATGCTTTGGTGATAGCTGGTCTAACTATGGCTAGTAAGCTTTTATCCAAGCCAACCGAGAATACTGACTCTTCTTTAAATAATAAAGATATCGAAAAGCTAATACAAAAAATAGAGTCTGCTCTCTAAAAATTAACTTTTACTTAATACCTATATATTTTATAATTAACTGCATTCTGGTTCATACGCTAATGTGTTAATAAATTTGAACCGATACAATTAAATAGGTGATATTCCTCTAGCATTGTTGCGCAGTACCTTTAAAGGGAAGCCTGATTTGTTATGAAATTCACCACCTGACCCTTCGGTTCAGGTATAACACATGGCGGTGATTTGGTTTGTTAGCCTCGGCACAATTTATGGTGAAAAATAAAATACGAAAATCACTCTTTGAGCAGGGGCAGTCTATTTCTGATTCATCTAAGAGCAATATAAGTTTTTTAATCCAAGAAAATGTATTAGAAAAAATCAATACTCATGAAATGCAAAACATTGCCTTATATTTTCCTTTTCGAAATGAAGTCAATACAAATTTGTTAATTCAAGCTTTTACTAAACTTAAAAAGAATATTTATATTCCAAAAGTAATTGATGACGAAATGATGGCTTTTAATTTGCTGGATGAGCAGCCTAACTTCTTTATAAATCAATTTGGAATCAAAGAGGTTAAAAGTGAAGATTATGTCAACATAAATGAAATTGATTTAATGTTTATTCCTATGGCAGGAGTTGATCTAAATGGATACAGGCTTGGCTATGGCTCTGGATATTTCGATAGAATTATTGGTTCTATAAATGAGGAGGTATCAAGACCTCTACTGGTTGGGTTGTGTTATCAATACCAGATTTGTAATATGCATTTTGGAGAAAAACATGACCTTAAATATGATTATGTTTTTTCTGAAAACAATCAGATGATTTCCTACCATTCATAGATTAAGATAATCTAAATTAAATCTATATGAAAATAACTTTAGCCTCATTATCGCTTTTACTTGCCTCCACGCTGATTTGGTCAAACTCAATTGTTATTGATGGCTCTCTTGATGAGCCTGAGTGGAATAATGCATTTGAAATTACAGATTTTTACGAAACATCTCCTTTCACTCTTAAGAAAAATGAACTTCTTACAACGGCTTTAATTTTCTCAAATAAGGATGGTATATATGTTGGATTTAAGAATTTTCAAAGTAATGATTCTATGTTCTCCAGAAAGACGCTTAGAGATCAAATAAATTCACTTAGCGATAAAAACTCTATAAATATAGACTTTGATGGTGATGGCAACAAAGCTTTCATTCTTGCTATAAATCTTGGGGACTCGCTTTTCGATGCCATAAAAACGCAAGCAGGAGACTTTAAGACAGACTGGGATGGAAATTGGATTGCAAAAACACAAAAATTTGACGGGTATTGGATCTCTGAGTTTTTTATTCCTTGGGATGTAACGTTAATGAGACAGCCTGATAGCGATATAAGAAAAATTAATTACACCGCATTACGTTATAGTGCCGAAAATCAGTCATGGGTGAGCAGTGCCGGAACAATGGCTAGTAGAAATGACTACTTTCAAGAGTTAGATAGCCTAGAAATACAAAACTATACAAAATCTAAGCTAACTTTTTTTCCATATATATCTTCAAATAAAAATTCAGTTACAAACCAAGAAAGATCAGATATTGGGGCTGAAATCTTTTATAGCACTGGAAAAGGTCGTCAAATAAATCTAGCTATCAATCCAGATTTCGGGCAAGCTGAGAGTGACGATGTGGTTATTAACTTTTCTGCTCAAGAAACTTTTTACTCAGAAAAAAGAGCATTTTTCAATGAAAACCAATCACTGTTTAATATTAGTAATTATGATAGATACTCGGTTATAAACACGCGGAGGATTGGAGCTGCTCCCAGCTATAATTGCTCAGAAGAAAGTAATGAAGACGGTTGCGAGGCAGCTAAAAAAAACTATTCTGATATTGATTTTGCATTAAGACTTACTCAAAAAAGTAATAATAATGAATTTGGAGTATTCGTAGCAAGTGAGGCTGATGAAGCCTTTTCAGCTGGAAGAGACTATTATGCTCTTCGATCCAGAACAAAGCTTGGAAATAAAACGTTGGGCTTCATGGTAACGAATGTTGAGAATGAAATGACAGGCGAATCATCAACAGTCAATGTTATTGATTACGTCAATATTCGTTCAAAAAAATTAATTACATATTCAGACCTGTTAGCCTCAGAAAAAAATGGTAAAAATGGGCTTGGGTATAGGGCTCAGTTTACATATCTTCCAAATAAACTATCTAACATAAGTGGAAGCCTTCTTTATTTTGAAGACGACTTCGAGTTGAATGACTTTGGTTATCTGCAAAGAAGGGACTGGATTCATGCTGGTATTGGAGGAAATAAAAAAATAAATGAATTTGATAATAGCTCGATATTAAAACAAATAGATTATGGAATTGACCTAAATTATGATGCTGACACAACTGGTAATTCAAATCCAATAGGCATAGATCAAAAAAATTCTTTTAGTTTTAAGGACAACTCTAAATTTCAATTAGATTTTAATTTTAGATCTTCTGGGAAAAATACAACTATCACAAGAAAAAATGAAGCCTATCCTTTTATCAAATCAAAAAGAAGAATAGGTATTACAGCAGACTTTGAGGCAAAGAACTATTCATTCTGGACATATGACTGGAGAGTTAGCTTCTTTAAGGGAGAGAAAGATAATCAGTGGGATTCGAATGGGTATGGTCGAAAGTTTTACAAGATAGCAGGTTCAATATTTCCAAATGATAACTTAAGAATTAATGCGCAATATAGGATAAGAAAGGAAAATGAATGGCTGATATGGCAGGATAATAATAATCTTGCCTCATATGATTCAAGACAAGATACCTTATCTTTTGATCTAAATTGGTTTAGAAATAATAAACATGAGATCAGACTTAAGAGTCAATTTGTTGCTTTGAAAGCAAAAAATCCTATTAGTATTTTTTCAGATGCTAATGGATACCTTTATAAAGGAAATAATGTTGTTAATGAGTTCAATACTGGCGTAGCTTCGTTCCAAATTAGATATAAATATGAGCTCGCTCCTTTGTCATATCTATTTTTAGTCTATTCTAAAGGTGGGAGAATTTACGACGAGGAAGACGATAGATCTCAATCCGAGTTGTTCAAAGAACCATGGGAAAATCCTAGCGATGAGCTTTTTTCAATTAAATTTAGATTAAAGTATTAATCTTTTATTTTAAAAAATCTTTGTATGCCTTGTTGGAGGTTTCTTCTGTAAAAATAGTTCCTGACTTATTTAAATGATTTATTAGCTTATCTTTATCCTTACTCTCGATGCCAATTAATATCTTTCCAAAAGCTGAGCCTAGATTCCTGTAATGAAATAAGGAAATATTCCATTTATTTCCAAATTTCTCTAGAAAATTTAACAGCGCACCTGGCTTCTCAGGAAACTCTCCCCTAAATATTCTTTCATTGTTATGAGAGTCTGAGTCACTATTCCTGCCACCAACCATATGTCTTAGATGATCATTGGATATTTCATTTCGAGTAAAGTCGCTAAATTTGAAGCCTGCTTTTTTTAATTTGGACTTTAAGGTTTCAAATGATTTTTCAGTTTTAGTTCTAACACCAACTAAAACATATGCATCACTTAAGCTAGATTTCCTGTAGTTAAACTCTGTAACTTGAGAGCTGCCAAACATCCTTGAGAGCTTAAGAAAACTTCCAGGTATCTCTGGGATTTTGATACTTAATATTTTTTCTCTATTTTCACCAATCTCTGATCGCTCAACAATAAAATTAAGTCTTTGGAAATTTACATTAGCGCCAGAACTTATAGCAATAAGTTTTTTATTTTTAACTTTTCTTGCGTAGGCTTTTAACCCTGCAAGTGCTAATGCCCCAGCAGGTTCTGACAGAACTCTTGTATCTTCAAAGATATCTTTTACTGCGGTGCAGACTTCATCAACACTAACTGTAATGACTTCATCTACGCACTCTTTAATAACATCAAAATTATTTTTTCCAACCCTTGATACCGCCACTCCATCAGCAAAGAGGCCCACTTCTTTTAAAGTAACTCTTTTATTAGCTTTTACTGCCTCAGCAAGACATGCAGAATCCTCAACCTCAACACCAACAATTTTTATTTTCTTATTATTCTGTGCTATCCAGGCAGACACACCAGCTAGAATACCTCCTCCTCCCACTGGAACAAAAACAACATCAAAATGATTTTGATCTTCAAGAATTTCTTGACCTATAGTCCCTTGGCCAGCAATTGTTAGAGGGTCGTCAAAAGGATGAACAAAAGACAATTTTTTTTTCTTTGCAATAGACAGTGCCTCTTTTAAAGCTGCATCTACATTGTCCCCATGCTGGAGTATTTTGGCTCCAAATCTTTTTACATCTTTTATTTTTATTTCTGGAGTTGTTATTGGCATAACAATTAGGCAATTAATTTTTAGTTTTTTACATGCACTGGCTACTCCTTGAGCATGATTTCCTGCTGATGCAGCAATAACTCCCCTCTTCTTTTCAGCATCCGTTAAATTTACAATCTTGTTATACGCTCCTCTGTTTTTAAAAGAAAATATAGGCTGCAGATCCTCTCTTTTTAAGAAAACTTTATTCCCCAGCTTTGAAGAAATATTTGGAGCAAATGTTATAGGTGATTTTAATGCTACGTCATAAACAGATGCATCAGGAATAAGTTTTAGGTACTTCTGGGAATTCTTAAAAGAACCTGTTTTTTTAATTTTTAGTCTCAAAATAATTAACTACCTATATTTTCTTGTATTATAACTCTATGAGTGGCTCAAAGATAAATGTTGCTAAACAAGCTATAGAATATATTAAAAATAATCTTCATCCAGAGATGATCTTAGGCATTGGAACCGGTTCAACAGTTAATTTTTTTATAGAACAACTGAAGGAATATAGGCACAAATTTGCTGGAGCTGTTTCTAGCTCAGATGCTTCATCAATATTATTAAATGAAAATGGGATCGAAGTCTTTAACCTTAATGATGTAATTGATATAGCTTATTACATAGATGGTGCAGATGAGGTGTCTCCTGAAAATTGTCTTATTAAAGGTGGTGGTGGCGCACATACTAGAGAAAAGATAGTAGCTTCTGCTTCTAACGAGTTTATATGTATAGTTGATCAGTCAAAGATGGTTAATATCTTGGGAGCTTTTCCACTGCCTATAGAGGTGATACCTGAAAGTAGGAGCCTTGTTGCAAGAAAAATAATCTCGATGGGTGGAATACCGACATATAGAACTGGATTTATAACAGACCAAGGTAATCATATTTTAGATATCTCTAATATGGATATTTCAAACCCCGCTGCACTGGAAGCTTTGATTAATAATATTCCTGGAGTGGTAGATAATGGAATATTTGCAGCAAACAAACCTAAAACTGTATTAGTTTCTAAGTAATAATTTTACAGCAAGTCTTCAATAGCTGATATGAGCTCTTTTGAATCAGGCTTTACCTTTGATCCATATGTGGATACAACCTTACCCTCTTTTGAGATTAAGTATTTATTAAAGTTCCATGAGGGCGTATAACCTGACTCTGCAATAAGTTTTTTATAAAATGGGTGTGCTTTTTTTCCTTTGACTTTAGCAGTTGAGAACATAGGAAATTCAACACCGTATTCTGTAGAACAAAATTCTGCAACATCGCTTTCATCAGAGTATTCTTGAAGAAAATCTCTAGATGGAATTCCAATTACTAGAAAATCATCATCTTTGTAGCTTTCATACAACTTTTGAAGGCCAGCATATTGGTAAGTGTAACCACATCTACTTGCAACATTCACAACTAGTAAAGCTTTTCCTTCAAACTCGCAAAAGTTTCTTGACTCAGCGGAGTCAAGAACTCTCATGTCAGTGTCCAGAAGATCTGAGCAAGAAAATGCATTTAGTGTAAAAAACAATAAGCCAAATATATAAAATTTATTCATATAATAATTATATATTAGTATTAAGTTATTGGAGCTATAGCCATTACCGATATTACAAAAAAGCTAGCCAAAATGACTGTTTCAAATATTTCCTGATATTTTTTCATAAAAAACCTTAAATTTAATAAAAATGGAGGGACTGAGCCCTCCATATGTTTCAGAGTGTCAGCAAACTAATAGGGGGAGAGGAGTGCTGACTCACATTATTATATATATTTATAATTAATTATCAATACTTTTTATAAAGATATTTTAATATATTTAATAATTGTGATTCCTTGTGCAAGAAATCGCATCTAATACTGCTATATATTATGTATAATGCATGTCTAAATTTAAAACGGAGATAAAATTGAAAGGAACAGTTCATTATGAAGTAAGGGATGGGGTTGCCGTATTAACAGTAGATAATCCTCCAGTAAATCCATTAAGTGATGGTGTTAGAGCAGGCTTATTTGAAGGCATAGCTAATGCCGAAGCAGACACTAATGTTGTTGGCGTGGTTGTAACCGGTAAAGGAAGAGCTTTTATTGCTGGGGCTGATATTTCTGAATTTGGTGGAGAAGGTGATGGCCACGGTCTTCATACTGTCTTTAAAAATCTTGAATTTTGTTCTAAGCCTGTGGTAGCAGCAATTAACGGCCTTGCACTAGGAGGTGGTTTAGAGACTGCATTATGTTGTAACTACAGGATAGCCTCTCCAAGCGCATTTGTTGGGCTTCCAGAGGTCCATTTAGGCCTTTTACCTGGTGCTGGTGGTACTCAAAGACTCCCTAGACTTACTGGGCCTGCTGAAGCGCTTAAAATAATGCTTTCTGGAGCACATGTGCCTGCCAAAAAGGCTTTATCTCTTGGGATTATTGACTCAATTTCAGAAAATATTATTGAAGACTCAATAGCCTTTATTAAAGAAAAGGCTGCAAACACTAGCGATCACCCACTTGTTAGAAATATGAATGACAAAGTAATCGAAGCTAGAGGATCTGAGAACGTTTTAGTAGAGGCGCAGGCTATGGCAGCCAAAACAAGAAAAGGACAATTTGCACCTGGTCAGATAATTAAATGTGTTGAAGCGGCTATAAATTGTGATGATTTTGATGAAGGCCTTAAAAAAGAAGCAGAATATTTCATGGAATGTCTTCTTCACCCGCAACGTGAAGCAATGATTCATATATTCTTTGGCGAAAGAGCTGCATCTAAAATTGCAGATGTCCCAAAAGAAACTCCTGTTATGGATATCAAAAAAGCAGGAATAATTGGTTCAGGAACAATGGGTGGTGGTATAGCAATGTGTTTTGCAAATGCTGGAATTCCAGTTCATATTATTGACCAAGATGCAGATAACTTAAAAAGAGGAATATCAGTAATCGAAAAGAATTATGACTTTATGGTTGGTAGAGGAAAGCTAACTTCTGAGCAAAAAGATGCTGTATTTGGATTAATTAGCTCAAGTCTTGATTATAAAGATTTGCATGATTGTGATATTGCAATAGAAGCTGTTTATGAAAACCTCGATCTAAAAATGGATATATTTAAAACCTTAGATAAGCATGTTAAGCCAGGAGCTATCCTTGCGAGTAACACATCAGGTTTAGATATAGATGCTATTGCTTCAGTAACTAGTAGGCCTGAATTGGTAGTGGGTACTCACTTTTTTAGTCCAGCGAACATTATGAGGTTGCTTGAGGTTGTAAGAGGAGAGCAGACTTCCAACGAAACACTTGCCACAATAATGTCTGTGGGTAAGAAGATTAAAAAGACCGCTGTGGTTTCTTTAAATGCTCCAGGCTTTATAGGAAACAGAATGCTCTTTGGATATACAGCTCAGGCTAATATGCTACTTTTAGAAGGCGCCCTTCCCCATCAAGTTGATCAGGCTTTAGAGTCATTTGGATTAAATATGGGTCCATTTAGGATGATGGATTTAGTTGGGTTAGACCTTGGTTGGAGAGCAAGAAAATTAGGTGGTAAAGAATCACCACTTCATGCAAAAATTGGAGATAGTCTTTGTGATAATGATAGGTTTGGTCAAAAAAATGCAAAGGGCTATTACAATTATAATGAAGGATCCAGAGCTCCAAACCCTGCCCCTGAAAATGAAGAAACATATGAAAAAATATCATCTGAGAATGGGTTCACTAGAAGAGATATATCCGATGTTGAGATTGTAGAGAGATGTATTTTGGCATTAATTAACGAAGGTGCTGATATTCTTTCTGAGGGAGTTGCACAAAAAGCTGCTGATTTAGATGTTGTTTATATTAACGGCTACGGATTTCCAATATGGAGAGGCGGCCCAATGCATCACGCTAATGCAATGGGATTAGATGTTGTGGTTAAAAAATTAGAAGAATATGCAGAAAAAACAGGTAGCGATGTATATAAACCTAGTCAGCTGCTAATAAAGCTTGCAAATAATGGCGAAAAGCTTGGTGATGCCCCTGCCATAGAGGATAGGAAAGAAAAATTGAATTTTGCGATGTCGTCTGTTGCTAATAATTTTTAAATTTATAGGGGATATTAGGCTTTAATATAGACTTTTGTCCCTTTTTTTACATCATTAAAGAGTTCAATAACATCAGAGTTAAACATTCTAATGCATCCATGTGATGCTTTTTGTCCAATTAGGCCCTCTTCATGCGTCCCATGAATATAGATATACCTTTCGTAAGAATCAACGCCCTTCCCTTTATTTTTGCCCTCTTCCTGACCATCTAACCACATTATTCTTGTTGTAACATAGTCATTATCTGATTTAGCCTCATCATGGATGATCTCAGCCTGTCTCTTAGTATTTATTCTAGATGTAAAAATGGTATTTTTAATAGCATTGTTTCCTATCATCTCTTTAATAACATGATTACCTAAAGGTGTTTTAAAGGAGTTTTGAGTACTGCCTTCTCCATATTTAGAGGAGGATATAGGATACGATCTAACAATTTCCATATTATCTAATAAAAAAAGTCTTTGTTTTGAAATATCAATCTCAATAGTTAGATTGTTCTCAGCAAAAATGTTGAAAGACATAAATATAACTAATATTGCTTTTTTAAACATAATCTTATTATAACTGAAATTAATAATATGAAGAGAGCCAGTAAATACGGCAGGTAGTAGCCATATTGACTATAGATTGTTCTTTTATCAAGCAGCATTATTGAGCCATCAAGGACGTCAGTTACTCCTTTTTCTAATTTATCAACAATTGTTCCATTATTATCTATCAATGCAGAAAAGCCATCATTAGTTGCTCTAATCATCCACTTATTATTTTCTATTGTTCTTACTCTGGCAATATCAAGATGTTGATATGGTCCTATGGATTTTCCAAACCATGTATCATTGCTTATATTGACCATAAATAATGAACTTATGTTGCTTTTTCTAACGGTATTTCCAAATGCAATATCAAAACATATCAATGGAGCCATCTTTTTTAGAGATTGGGTATCAAATACCATTGGATTTTGATTTGATTTACCTTTAAATACATCTGACATTGGCATATCAAAGAATGAAATCAGACCCCTTAAAGAGGATATGAAGGGAATATATTCACCAAAAGGAACTAAGTGAATCTTGTTATATATTTGCTGTGATTGAAAATTTACCATTGAATTGTATAAATTACCCTCACTTAGATGCCAAACGCCTCCAATAATCGTTTGATCAGTATTTATATCACTTTCAAATTTTTTAAAGTTAGCACTTTTATATACGTATGGGAGTTCGGCTTCGGGCAATACTATTAAGCTTGATGATGCGGATGCTAAATTTATTAATTCTTTTAAATTGGCTTCTATTTCTAATTTATAGTTATTTGTATATTTCAAAAAGGGGTCGGATGATGGCTGAACTATGGAGATATTTATCTGCTCGCCAACAGAGACTCTTTTGTAAAAATTTGGTATAAAAAATACAAGGCTTATCAAACATAAAATAAATAGATTTTTTTTATTTTTATGCCAACTTATGGCAAGAAGGGTAGAGCAAAGATAAATAATTATAGATGCGCCAGCAACTCCTAATAAGGGATAGATATTTTGTGTAAATGTATCCAGGAATACAACGCCTGGAATAAGCCAAGGAACACCATTAAGTAAGTAGTACATACTCCATTCGTTTAACACAAATATACTAATAACTAGCAATATATATTTTAAGCTAGAGTACCTGAGATCCTGAAAAAAATTTGTTCTGATAACAAGTAATGGTAGCGAAAAAAATAAAGTTAAGATTAATATTAGTAAAACAAATATTATTAATGATACAGCTATGCTTGTTTCTCCATAATAGTAAACACTCACTATTAACCAAGACATTCCAAATCCCCAGTGTCCAATTGACCACATTATTAGCTGTCTAGTAGACGATGATTTAAAGGACAATTCTTTTATTAAATAGGCATATGAGAGAATTATTAGAGGCTTAAGAGAGAAGGGCGCAAATGCAAATATCCCAATGAAACCAAAAAAAAATGGGGTTACATACTCCTTTAGTTTCATCAATTTTTAGTTATTAAAACCTTGGTAATTTTTCTTCCATCTGCATGTGTAACTTTTATATTTAAATTTTCTATACTCACCACATCCCCAACCTTTGGAAGAACACCTAATTCATTAATAATTAAGCCGCCAAGAGTTTCAGCATCTATAGCAAGCGGGTCTATTTCTAAACTAAAGTATTGAGTAAATTCTTCAATTTCTACTTTTGGGTCTGCTGAAAATGAACCATCTATATTTTCTATAATCTCATCTTCATCTACATCATGTTCGTCTTCTATTTCACCTACAAGCTCTTCAAGAATGTCTTCAATAGTTACAAGCCCGCAGATTGTTCCGTATTCATCTATAACAATGGCTAAGTGAGATCTATCCTTTTTGAACTCTTCGAGCAAAGAATCAGCTTTTTTAGTTTCAGGAACTATCTTGGATTCTCTCAACATCTCTAAAAGTTCAAAATCAGTCTTTTCTCCAACAAGTTTAGGAAGAATGTCTTTTGCAAGCAAAATTCCACTAACCTCATCCCTATCACCACCTAAAACAGGATATCTTGAATGACCTGATTCTATAATTCTTTCAATTATTTCATCAGTATTCATGTCTGAACTTATGGTTACCATATCAACCTTGGGAACCATAATTTCTTTAACTGTGATTGATCCTAATCTTATGGCCTTCGAAGCAATCGATTCAGCCTCTTTATCAATAATATTTAAATCAGCTGCATCTCTAAGAAAGTCTGTTACTTCAGAAACTGATTGTGTTTTTATAAAAAATGGATTTTTAAAGAATTTTTTAATTGTGATAAAAAATCCCGAAGGAGGGTGGTTGTCGTCGCTATCTAATTTTTGATTCATTTAGTTATAAGGGTTATCTATGTTTAATTTTGCAAGTATGTCTATCTCTTTTGATTCCATAATCTCTGCTGAGATATTATCTTCATGATCATATCCTAATATATGATATATCCCATGAACCAACATGTGAATGATATGGTCAGAAAAAGATTTTCCATTTTCTTTGGCTTCACTTGATACGTAGTCATAACTTATAGCTATATCACCAATATTATTAGTTAGTTCTCTAGATAGATCATTGTTTGTGAAGGATAGAACATTAGTGGTTCTATTTTTATTTCTAAATTCTTTGTTAAGTTGCTGCATTTCAATATCACTAAGAATCCTAAGATTTACTATACTATTGATAGAACTTTCCTCGCTTAGAGTTAAGTCAGCAGCAGCCTTCAGGCTTTCTATTAAATCCTCAGATATTAGGAATTCATCATCAATCAATACATCTAGAGTCATTTTTATATGTTTTGTTCAAATGCTTGATAAGCATCAACTATTTTTCTTACCAGTGGATGCCTTACAACATCTTGTGATGAGAAATGCGTCATCCCAATTCCACTAGTTTTTTCAAGAACTTGGATCACATGCTCCAAGCCAGAGTTTATATGTTTGGGAAGATCAACTTGAGTAAGGTCGCCATTAATCACAGCATGAGACCCGAAGCCCATTCTTGTAAGAACCATTTTCATTTGGTCTACAGTTGTATTTTGACTCTCATCCATAATAATAAATGAGTTGTTTAGGGTTCTGCCCCTTAGGTAGGCCAAAGGAGCAACCTCTATAGCCTCCTTCTCTATTAATTTTGTAACTCTTTCAATGCCAAGCATTTCATAAAGAGCATCATAGAGAGGCCTTAGATATGGATCTACTTTTTGGGATAAGTCTCCAGGCAGGAATCCCAGCTTTTCACCTGCCTCTACTGCTGGTCTTATCAATATGATTCTCTGCACCTTATCATTTAAAAAAGCATCAACTGCAGCCGCAACTGCTAAATAAGTTTTTCCTGTTCCGGCTGGACCAATACCAAAATTCAGTTCATATTTATTTATGTTTTTTATATAGTCTTGTTGATTTTTTCCCCTTGGTCTTATTATTTTCTTAGGAGTTTTTATTTGAATCTCTGATATATTTGCTTTTTCATTGCCTGCCTTGGCCAGGCTTAGGTTTAAGTGAGATTGAATGGTGAGGTGAACTGCCTCCTTACTAATTTCAATATTTTTCTTTGTTAAGTTGTATAAATCTAGAATTGCATCTGAAGCATGCTTTATGTCTTTTTCATTTCCAGTAACATTGATTTTATCGCCCTTATGAAAAATTTTTACCGAGAATGTTTTCTCAATTAATTTGAGGTTTCCATTTAGCTCTCCCACAAACAAAGCAATTCTGTCTGCGCTAGATGGTTCTAATGAAATATTTTTAAGAGAGCTTTTTGTTTCTTGCATTAAAAGTTAATTTTGACCTCTTGAGTTATGCAATGATCCTAATAAAGAAAATGATAGTGCTTCTTCAATGTTTATATCTACTAATTTACCTATAAAACCAATATTTTGGAAGTCAAAATTTACAACGCGGTTGCATTCAGTTCTTGCCTGAAGTTGGTTTGGGCTTTTTTTGGATAAGCCTGTAACAAGGCATCTTTGGATTGATCCAATCATTTTATTACTATGGTCTCTATGATGCTTATTAAGCTCATCTTGCAAAAGCTGCAATCTCTCTTTCTTTTCTGCCATTGTAGTATTGTCTTCTAGTTTTGATGCTGGGGTTCCTGGCCTTTTTGAATAAATAAAACTAAATGATGAATCAAACTTGATTTCATCAACAAGACTCATGGTATCTTTAAAATCTTTGTCAGTTTCTCCAGGAAATCCAACAATAAAATCAGATGATACTCTTAAATCAGGTCTATATTTTTTAATACGAGCAACGGAATCTAAAAATACATCAACAGTATAGTTGCGCTTCATCTTTTCTAAAATTCTATTTGATCCTGATTGGACTGGAAGGTGGAGTTGGCTTACCAGTTGGGGAACAAATTGATAGACCTCTATAAGATCGTCTGTCATATCTAAAGGATGGGATGTTGTATATCTGATTCTTTCCACACCATCGATATGACTAACTATTTCAATAAGATCAGAAAGCCTTAGAATCCTATCTTTATATGGCATCTTATAGGAATTAACATTTTGACCTATGAATGTAATCTCAGAAACTCCCTGCTCTGCAAGCCTGGCAACTTCATCAAAAATTTGGTCGGGTTTTCTGCTTACCTCATCTCCTCTTGTATAGGGAACCACACAGAATGAACAATATTTTGAACACCCTTCCATGATAGCTACAAAACTTGATGGGCCTGATGATGTAGGCTCTGGCAATGAATCAAACTTTTCCTCTATAGGAAATGTTATATCTATTGCCTTTATACCTTTTGTTTTATCTATATCTAAAAGATCAGAAACTCTATGAAGGGTTTGTGGACCATATATAAGATCTACATACGGAGCTCTTTTTTGAATATTTATACCTTCTTGGGTTGCAACACAGCCTCCAACACCTATTTTTAAGTTTGGGTTTTTTTTCTTTAGCTTATTTAATCTTCCAAGCTCTGAATAAACCTTAGCTTCAGCCTTATCTCTTATAGAGCATGTATTGAGCAGAACAATATCTGCTTCGTTGACATCGTTTGTTAGTTCTACACCTTTCTTTTCTTTAAGAATATCTACCGTCTTATCAGAGTCATACTCATTCATTTGACATCCATAAGTTTTAATATAAAGTTTCGTTCCCATATAATTAAGTATTATGAAAATAAATAGCGTTTACAAGATAATTTTTATCCAGCTTGGTGAGATCTACGAGGTTTTTGCAAAACAGATTTATCAAAGTGAGATGTATGGATTCATTGAGGTCGAAGATTATATCTTCAAAAAAGATAAACAACTAGTTGTAAACCCAACATCAGAAAAACTTAAAAATGAATTTTCAGAAGTCCAGAGAAGTTATATACCTATGAATGCAATTATCCGCATTGATGAGGTTAATGAATCTGGAGAATCGAAGATCAAAAAAAATAAAGGCCAAGTCAGCCCATTCCCTTTGAATATTCAGCCAATCAATAACAAGGACTAGCCCTCAGGCAAGAACAAATTTTTATAGAATTTTAACTCAGCTACTGAGTCTTTGATATCTCCCATTGCTCTATGTGACCCTTGTTTCTCATAAACTTGAGCCTCATTCATCCATCTTACTGCAGCCTCTTTAAAGGATGAAACATCTATATGCCGGTAGTTAAAATATGACTCTAGTCTTGGCATATATTTTATTAAAAACCTTCTATCATGAGACACAGTGTTTCCGCACATTGGTGATTTTTTCTGTCCAACATATTTTGAAATAAATTCTAGAGTTTCTATCTCGGCCATCTGCTGAGTAACAGCACTCTTTTTAACAGCATCTATTAGCCCTGAAGATCCATGCTGATTTTGGTTCCATTCATCCATTTCATCTAAAAGAGATTTGGGCTGGCTAATAATTAAATTTGGCCCTTCTGCAAGAATATTCAACTGAGAATCAGTAATTAAGGTGGCTATTTCAATGATTTTTTCTTTCTCAGGATCTAGACCTGTCATCTCTAAGTCTATCCATATTAGATTATCTTTTGACTGTAAACTTTTCATAACTTTTTATATTGGTTTCTTTAGTGTATTTTGTGCTTTATATGGAAAAACTTCAATCAGGTTTGGTAATAGAATTTTATTCAAATAGCTGTCTTGTTAGAACGGTCAATGAGGATATTAAATGCTTGGCGATAAAAAATATTGTTGTTGGAGATATTGTTAATCTTGAGTTGGTGCAAGATAGCAAAGAAACCAGGGGTATTATTATTTCAAAAGAGCCAAGAACATCTTTTCTTCAAAAAAGAGAGGGCATCAAATCTAAAGCTGTTGCAGCAAATATCTCCCATGTAGGCATATTAGTTACGCCTGAGCCATCAACAAGCAGTGAGTTTATTGATAAATGGCTGGTAACAGCCTCATCTTCTAATATAGTTCCATTTATTATTAACAATAAGACAGACCTTGATCAAAGTCCTGATTACAAACAAAAACTTCAGATATATAAAGACTTAGATATAAAAATAATCAATTTATCAGCAAAAAATAATACCAATACTGAAGAATTAAAAGAATATTTGAGGGCTAAGTGTGTAGTTTTTGTGGGAAATTCAGGTGCAGGCAAATCAACCCTGACTACAAAACTAACTGGCAAACATATTAAAACCAATATGCTATCAAATAATCAAGGTGTTCATACGACCTCAATATCAACCCTATATGAACTTGATAACCAAACAAAAATAATTGATTCTCCAGGGGTAAGAGATCTTCCTATTTCCGGGCTATCAAGCAATGAAATTATTCGAGGTTTTGCTGAGATTTATTTAAGCTCTAAAGATTGTAAATTTTCTGACTGTAATCATGTTGTAAATGAGGGATGTAAGGTCTTAAGTAAACTTTTAGATGGAGAAATTAATGAAAGCAGATACAATAATTTCATCAAATTTAGAGATGGTGACGTGGATGGTTAAAAAAACTCATTTTGGATTCAAAGAAGTAAACGAGAAAGATAAAAGCACTCATGTTGGTGGGGTATTTTCTTCTGTAGCAGAAAACTATGACATTATGAATGACGCTATGTCTATGGGGTTACATAGATTGTGGAAAAAAATTCTTGTTGAACTTGCTGGCATTTCTAAAAAGGACAAAATACTAGATATAGCCTCTGGAACTGGCGACATAGCAAAACTTATCTCAAAAGAGTACCCAGAAACAGAGATCTTCATGACAGATATAAATATGGATATGCTTTCAGAAGGAAGAGACAGGGCAGTTAATGAGAATTTTTCTTCAAACTGTCATTTCTGCCAATTAAGCGGTGAAATTATTCCTTTCGAAGATTCTTCGTTTGATATTATTACAATTGGATTCGGGTTGCGAAACTTTACAGACAAGGAGGCAGGACTAAAAGAAATGAAAAGATGCCTCAAAAAGGGTGGCAAACTGTTGGTATTGGAGTTTTCGAAACCAACTAATCCTCTCTTTTCTAAAATCTATGATTGGTACTCATTTAATATCCTTCCAAAACTAGGTTCTGTTCTTGCAAATGATTCGGATAGCTATCAATACCTTGCTGAATCAATCAGAATGCATCCTGATCAAGAGTCATTAAAAGCAATGATTTTAGAATCTGGTTTTGATGAGTGTAAGTTTTATAATCTTATCAATGGAATAGTTTCAATCCATGTTGCATATGAAAAATGATTTTAATAAGAAAATTCAGGGATTCATCAAGGATCTTGAAGACGCATCCCCTAATATAAAAAATACTCTCACAGAAATTTATCCAGTAACTTTTAAACTCAATATCGAAGGACACAAAGATATTTATATTTCTCTTGCGAAAGATGTAAAAGCTATTTCATTTAGCCCTATAGAAAAAATAGATTTTGAGATGGTCTCTTCATTAACAGAGATTTTTGAATTATTAATTACAAAAAAAATAAAGAGAGACATGTTCATTGGGGACCAAGAACTAGCAATGGTATTAGCAAATACCTTAAAAAAATCTGATACAGATTTTCTATATCTTATAGATCGATACTTTGGAAACATCCCAGCTGTTTTTATCCATCTTGTTTCACAAGCTATATCCAATAAAAAATTTATTGAAGATTCTGATGAAAAAATTATTCACTCTAAATTAAGAAATCTAACAATAAGAATGGATAGGCTTGAGGCTATAAATAATTTATGAATATTTTTATTTTAATATTTGAAGGTATGAGAATGGCGGCTCTTGGGCTAAATCATGGCATTTATAGAAACCTTACTGGAAAAAAATTAGTCAAGTATTTAGAATCTCTAGGTCCAATATTTATAAAGTTTGGTCAGCTACTGTCTACTAGAACAGATATTCTTGACGAGGCTATGGCAAGAGAGCTTCAAAGCTTGACTGATAATTGCAAACCATTTGAGGTTAGCACTTTAAAGAAAATAGTTGAGAGAGAACTTGGAGACAGCATAGAGAACTTATTTGATGAGTTTGATGAAACTCCGCTTGCAGCTGCTTCCCTGGCGCAGGTCCACTCTGCAAAACTAAAAAATGGTAAAGAAATAGTTATTAAAACTTTAAGGCCTGATATTGAAAAAAGGGTTAAGACAAACCTAAGGCTTTTAAAAGCTGCAGCAAAATTTTCAACATATATTTACTCAGAGAGTGACAGGCTGAAACCTCTTGAGGTTGTTAGAGACTATGAAAAAACTATTTTGAGAGAGCTTGATCTTAAACTTGAGGCTGCTAATACAAATCTAACTAGAAAAAACTTTTTTGAGGCCGAGGAGTTATATATACCAGAAGTGTTCTGGGAAATGACCACATCTAAAGTCATGGTTCTTGAAAGAATAGATGGGATACCTTGTACAGACATAGAGCAAATTGAAAAGCATGGGATTAATAAAAAGAGACTTGCTGAGAATGGAGTGATGATATTTCTAAATCAGGTTTTTAGAGATAATTTTTTTCATGCCGACATGCATCCTGGCAATATATTTGTATCTAAGAAACACCCTGAAACACCTGGATATATTGCTATTGATTGCGCAATTACTGGCTCATTATCAAATGATGAAAGGTATATTCTTGCAAGAATGCTACAGGCAGTACTCAAGCAAAATTATAAATCTCTTTCTCAACTTTTTATTAGCTCTGGATGGGTTAATCCAAACTCAAATATCATTGATCTTGAAAATACTCTTCGTGCCTGCTGTGAGCCAATATTTGAGAAGCCATTATCTGAAATAGAATTTGGCAAACTCCTTCTTTATCTTTTCCAAAGCACTCGACCATTTGGGCTATCTATCCAACCTTCCTTAGTTCTTCTTCAAAAAACACTAATTCACATTGAGGGAATGGGAAGACAAATATACCCTGAGTTAGATTTTTGGGGTATTGCTGAACCATATTTAGATAATTGGTTAAAAGAACAGTTCAGTCCATTAAAATTAAAAGATTTTATAGTAGAAAATAAGGAAGATATTCTTTTAAAAGCTACGGAAATGCCTGGCTTTTTGTATGAGGCACTTGATGAATTAAGAGGGTATTCAAAAAATAATCGCTCTAATGAAGAAAAAATATACCAAATGCAAATTCAACTTCAAAAAGAGAAATACATCATAAGACTCATTGGAGTTGGTATAATAGTCATATGTGGTACCTTGTTAATACTCACATAGGAGATTCATATGGGCTTTGGTGGAATAAGTATTTGGCAGCTTCTGATAATTTTAGCTGTTGTTGTTCTTATATTCGGGAGCGGTAAATTAAAATCTTTGGGTTCGGATCTTGGATCTAGTCTTAAGGGTTTTAAAAAAGCTGTAAAAGAAGAAGAAAATAAAGACGAATAACAATTGTTTCAAGTAGGCTTTCTAGAAATTGCGATAATCCTAATATTGGGACTACTTATTATTGGGCCAAAAAGACTGCCAGATTTAATTAAAACAATTTTAAAGTTTTATAAGAAAGTTCAAAAACAAATCTCTAATCTAAAGAGTGATCTTGAAGAAGATATTGGTACTGAAGAAATTAAAAAAGATGTATTCAATGAAATGCGAATGGAAGAACTAGATCTTTTTGATAAGTCTGATAAAAATGAATAACGAATCTATTTCTAGTCACTTAATTGAGCTTCGCTCAAGACTAATAAGAGTAATCATTTGTCTTGGCGTCCTGTTCATAGCGGGAATTCCTTTTGCATCAGAAATATATGGCTTTGTAGCATCTCCATTGCTAACCATACTTCCTGAAGGAAGCTCTATGATTGCTACTCAAGTTACATCTCCTTTCATGGCTCCAATCAAATTGGTTTTATTTGCTGCGCTTTTGGTAACAATGCCATATTTATTCTATGAAGTTTGGATGTTCATGTCTCCAGGCCTATATAAAAATGAAAAATCTTTTGTTATGCCTTTAATGGCCACAACCATATTTCTCTTTGCAGCCGGAATAGCATTTGCCTATTTTGTTGTGTGTCCAATTATTTTTAAATTTTTTATTGCCTCTGCGCCCAATTCTATTCAGATCATGACAGATATTAGTCAGTATTTAAATTTTGTTATTAAGCTTGTCTTTGCTTTTGGTGTTGCTTTTGAGATTCCTGTTGCTACTTTCTTGTTAGTTAAATCGGGTATCGTTAAAAAAGAATTATTAATTAAATCTAGGCCTTATTTGATAATTCTATTTTTTGTTATAGGAATGCTTTTGACACCACCAGATATTTTTTCACAACTTTTTCTAGCATTGCCTATGTGGATCTTGTTTGAGTTAGGCTTGCTCTTATCCTCAGATAAAAAAAGCTAGTTTGTATTTTTATTAATTTTGAGCACAATTAAATAAATCATTGCCGGAAGTATTAACCATGGTAATTGGGATTGAAGCATAAGTGTTCGATCATTAAATTCGAACAGGACTGGGTTAAAATAAGGCCCTAAAGGGGAGAGAGGCGCCCAAGAAAGGGGCTTACCTTCAGCAAGCTGATCGTGATAAAGGAGCATCTCTACTAGTATATTTTGACCTATGCACCAAACCATCAATATTCCAAATGCTGGCCAGTTCCAAGTATTAAAAACCTGATAGTCTCTTTTGGCGAACAGCCACATTATCCAAAAGCCGCCCAAAAGGACTGCCCCAGCGTCACCAAGGGAGTTCATTAGCCAGTTTATATCTCTTGGTAGCCAATTGTTGAGTGATTCGGACCGCCTTAAGTCAACAGCAACGCCATCCACCCATCCATAGGTAAACCAAAGCTCCCATCCTAATGCGCAAGCTAAAAAAGATATTACATAAGTAGGCAGTACCCATTTAGGAAGCCTAGATTTATTTTTAAAATATACTACTGCGGGAACTATTACCGAAAGATAAACAACACAAATTACTCTAGCTTCTTCAAATGACATGCTTCTAGAGTAATCTTTTTAGTTATTTTTAAAAAGCAGTGTATTAGAGACCTAGCCTATTAGTCCAATCATCATCGGCAGGCCTTTTTTCAGAAGCAACCCTTTCAATAAGATCTGCACAAGAGTCGCTAACAATTAATTCGTTAAAGTTGGCATCTGATACGAAGCCTTCTTCAACTGCTTTTTTCATCCAAGCTAATAGATGATCGTAATAGCCATTTGTGTTTAGAATACCAATTGGTTTATTAATGATCCCTAATTGATTGCTGCACATAACTTCAGCAAGCTCATCTAGTGAGCCAACTCCTCCAGGGAGAACTATAAATGCATCGGATCTTTGCATAAAAATATCTTTCCTTTCTAAGAGAGTCTTAGCAACAACAACTTCTTGTATTCTTGGATTGGTTAACTCCAGTTCGTATAAAGATTGTAAAGAAATTCCTAAAACCTCGCCTCCATTGTCTATAGCTGTATGAGAAACAACTCCCATCAAGCCAACATCTCCTCCCCCAAAGACAACATTCATACCTTTTTCCACTATAACTTCAGCAACTTTTTTAGCTTCTGAAGCATATATTGGGTTATTGCCAAGATGGGCTCCACAGAAGACGGATATATTTTTTATACTCATCAGTCTTCTTCCATTCCGTTATCCCATTTTCCTAAGGCTGCTAGTTTATTCATCTCTGCTCTATGTGAAAGAGCGTCTTGAGATATAAAAACATTCTCAGGCTTTCCGCCCCAGGCCTTAAGTGCTGGCGCCTGAAGCGCCCTGCCGTAAGAGAAGCTAAGCTTCCACGAAAAGCCACCAATTTTATTCATAGCATCTAGGTGGGCTGTTGCATCTATGTCAGACTGGCCTCCAGAAAGAAAAGTTATACCTGCGAGATCGTCAGGTACGTTTGCCTTCAAACAATCTAAAGTCTTTTGAGCTACCTCTTCAACTCCTGCCTGAGAAGCAGCAGCGCTTCCTGATAAAACCATATTTGGCTTAAGTAAAGTTGCTTTTATATTTACATTATTTTTATTTAAATGATTAAATAATGATTGTAATGACCTTTCGGTTGCCGCATAGCAGTCGTCAATAGAATGAGACCCATCCATTAACACTTCAGGTTCTACTATAGGAACCATTCCATTATCTTGTACGAGTTTTGCATAGTCTGCTAGGGCTTTCATATTTAAATCTATACACTCATCAGTTGGCATGCCGTCACCTATTTTTATTACTGCTCTCCATTTTGTGAACTTTGCACCCATAGACTCATACTCTTTTAGTCTTTCATCAAGGCCGTCTAAGCCTACGGTTAGAGATTCGTCTGATTCACCAATAGATTGCAGTCCTTTATCAACCTTTATCCCAGGAAGTGCTCCTTGGCTATTTATAAGATCGAGTAATGAGGTGCCATCTTTAGCATTTTGTCTAATTGTTTCATCAAAAAGAATGACCCCGCCTATGTTATCTTTCATTCCAGATGCTCTAAAAAGCATCTCTCTATAATCTCTTCTGTTGTTTTCGGTTGACTCGACTCCTATTGAATCAAATCTTTTGCCGCATGTAGGATTGCTTTCGTCAGCAGCAAGAATACCCTTGCCTTCTGAAACTATGTAAGAAGCTATTTCTTCTATATTATTTGTTGACATAAAATCTCCTTTATCTATATTTTTGCTTTTAATGCCACTATAGACGGAAGATCTTTGCCTTCCATAAATTCTAAGAAAGCGCCTCCGCCTGTAGAGCAATATGATACATCATCTTTATCAATGAAATTATTTATCGCTGTTAATGTCTCTCCGCCACCGGCTAATGAGAAAGCATTAGAGCTTGCAATAATTTTTGATAAGTCTTTTGTCCCATTGGAAAAATTTTTATTTTCAAATACTCCAAGTGGGCCATTCCATAAAATGGTATTGGAGTTCACTAACACCTGCTTCATATCCTCAGTAACGAATTGATCTAAGATCATTTCATCCTTACTAATATCATCGATTGATTTCTCTTGAATGTTCTCTCCCTCAAAACTTAGAGAGGTAATAACTTTTTTAGGCAACATTATTTTATTATCCTTTAAAAGGCTTCTCGCTATATCCAGCATAGATTCCTCATAGAGGGATTGACCCACTTCATAACCAGAAGCTTTTATAAATGTATTGGCTATACCTCCGCCCACAATAATATAGTCTGCCTTAAGGTTGATATTCTTTATAAGTTCTAGCTTGGTTGAGACTTTTGAGCCTCCTATTACTGCGGTATAAGGGGAGTCAGAATTGTTTAATGCCTTAGTAAGGGCATCGATTTCTTTTTCAAGCAACAAGCCAGCACATGCGTTTCTAGAATTTAATATGGCTGAATGTGTCGAAGCTTGTTCTCTGTGGGAAGTTCCAAATGCATCAAAAACATATATATCTCCCATGGCTGCTAGTACCTTTCCAAGATTATCGCTATTACTCTTCTCACCATCAAAAAATCTTATATTTTCAAGAATCTGTATTGGTGATGAGCCACTAAAAATAGATTTATCATCTAAATGTTTTATTAGATCTACTGTAACTCCAAAAATTTTGGATAAGGATTCTGCAACCGGCTGTAAAGAAAAATTTTTATCATAGCTTCCTTCTTCAGGCCTTCCTAAGTGACTAACTAGAAGAACATTGGCATTGTTATCTAGTGCCTTTTGGATTGTTGGTATGCATGCCTCGATTCTAGTTTGATCTACAATAATGCCATTTTTGATAGGCACGTTCATATCTACTCTTATCGTAAGATTCTTATTATTTAGATCAAGGTCTAATAGCTTATGCATCGACCAATGATTTAGCTATATCAACTACGTTTGGTATTGTGAACCCAAAATGTTCTAACAAGACATTGGCGGGAGCAGATTCACCAAAACTATCAATTCCTAGTACCTTGTCATTTTTATTTAATAGCTTATACCAAGAATTTGGATGCCCTAACTCAACAGCCAAGATTGGGAGCCCTGTTTTTATTACAGAAGATTGATAAGCATCATCGGAATCTAGAAATATGTCTAAACATGGCATAGAAACAACGTTTGCATTAATTCCATTCTCTTCGAGTTTATTTGCAGCATCAAGCACTAATTGAACCTCGCTACCAGAAGCTATAAGAGTTAATTTGGGATCGTTATGCTCTTTTAACAAATAACCTCCTTTATTTATATTCTCAATCTGATCAGGTGTTCTTAATAAAGGTGTGGTGTTTTGTCTGCTAAAGACTAGGCAGGTTGGAGTTTTTGAAGATGAAACTGCGTTTTTCCAAGCGACTGCTGTTTCAACCAAATCTGCAGGTCTCCAGTTATTAAGGTTGGGGGTGGCGCGCAATGTTACTAGATGTTCTATTGGCTGATGAGTTGGACCATCTTCACCAAGAGCTATTGAGTCATGAGTATAAACAAAAATATTTGGAAGCCCCATTAATGCAGAAAGCCTAACAGCATTTCTTGCGTAGTCAGTAAAAACTAGGAATGTTGCTCCATATGGCTTAATACCTCCATGCAGAACCATTCCATTCATAATTGCGGACATGCCAAACTCTCTAACACCATAATTAATATGATTGCCTGATGGGTTTTCATTTGAAAAAGTAGTGCTCGACTTAGAAAAAGTATTATTGGATGGTGTTAAGTCTGCAGAACCTCCAACCAATTCAGGAAGCTCTTTAACAAAAAAATCTAAAGAAACTTGCGAAGACTTTCTTGTTGCCATTGAAGAGTCATTGTTATTACATTCATTTAAAAATTCATTGTATTTTTCTTCAAAATCACCCGGCATGTCTGATGCTATTCTTCTATTAAGTTCATTATATTCTTGTGGATATTTTTCTTTATAGGCATTCATCATATCTGTCCATTCTGAGTTTTTGACTTCACCAACCTCAGATGCATTCCAAAAATCGTAAACTGACTCTGGGATATGAAAAGGTTCATGTTTCCAATCTAGAGCTTCTCTTGTCTTAGCAATCTCTTCATCGCCTAGAGGAGCCCCATGAGCATCAGAGGTGCCTGACTTGTTTGGAGAGCCAAAACCAATGGTAGTTTTACAAAAAATCATGGTTGGTTTGTCTGTTTCGGCTTTAGCTGAGACAATTGCAGCATTTAACTCATCTAAACTGTGTCCATCAACACTTATGGTTTGCCAGCCGTAGCTATCAAATCTTTTTACAGTATCGTCTGTGAACCAATTTTCAATCTTGCCATCAATAGATATTCCATTTTGATCATAAAAACAAATTAATTTGCCAAGATTATGAGTGCTAGCAAATGAGCAGGCTTCATGAGATATGCCCTCCATAAGACAGCCATCTCCTAGAAATGCATACGTAAAGTGATCTATTACCTTACAGTCATCTTTGTTAAATTGCGCTGATAGAATTTTTTCTGAAATAGACATCCCAACTGCATTAGCTATACCTTGACCCAGTGGACCAGTCGTTGTTTCAATCCCATAATCTAAATCATATTCTGGATGTCCTGGGGTTTTAGATTTAAATACTCGAAAATCTTTTAAATCTTCTATTGATATTTTATATCCTGTTAAGTGCAATAAACTATACAAAAGCATTGAGCCGTGACCGTTTGATAAAACGAACCTATCCCTATTAAACCAATGAGGATTTTGAGGGTTGTGATTTAAATGATTCTTCCATAGGGCCGTAGCGATCTCTGCCATTCCCATTGGCATTCCTGGATGACCAGAGTTTGCTTTTTGAACAGCATCAATTGAAAGAAACCTTAAGGCATTAGTGGGCTCTGAGTTATTCATTTATTTTTAATGATTAAAAACTTAATAATAGTGTTTTAAGTTCCAAATTCATAGAAAAAAATTCTATAAATTAGTGTAAAATATGAACACTTGTGATTTTTAAATTTTTTGCGCCAATATGCTGCTAAAAAGTTCTTTATTTCACTTATTTGAAATTTTTTTGGAGAAACAAATGAGTTATATTTTTACATCAGAGTCTGTATCTGGCGGGCATCCCGATAAAGTTTGCGATCAAATTTCTGATGCCGTTCTTGATGCTTATCTAGCAGAAGATCCAAATAGTAGGGTTGCTTGCGAAACGATGATTAAAAACAATATGGTTTTTATAGCTGGAGAGATCACTTCGCTAGCTAGCCCAGATCTTGAACCAGTGGTTAGAAAAACAATTAATGATATTGGATACAATTCTGAGGAGTATGGATTCAATGCTGATACATGTGAATTTACCAATCTTGTATTTGAGCAATCGCCTGATATTTCTCAGGGTGTTACTGAGGGTGAAGGTGAAAATTTAGAGCAAGGCGCTGGAGACCAGGGCTTAATGTTTGGATATGCTTGTAGAGAAACTGATTCTCTTATGCCGTTGCCAATAGATTTGTCTCATAGACTTGTTAAAAAACAAGCTGACATTATGAAAAGTGGTGAAATAAAATGGTTAAGACCGGATGCTAAAAGTCAGGTAAGTGTTATTTATTCTGATGACGGCAAAACAATTGAGGGCCTATCAGCTGTAGTTCTTTCTACTCAACATGATGAGGACGTGACTCAAGAAGAAATTAAAGAAGAAGTAATGGAAAAAATAATTAAACCAGTTGTTCCTGAGGAGTGGTTACTAGACTCAACTAACATCTATATCAATCCAACTGGAAAATTTGTTATTGGGGGGCCTGTAGGAGATTGCGGGCTAACAGGAAGAAAAATTATCGTTGATACATATGGCGGCATGGCTAGACATGGTGGTGGTGCTTTCTCTGGGAAAGACCCTTCTAAAGTTGATAGATCTGCAGCTTATGCTTCAAGATATGTTGCAAAAAATATCGTTGCAGCAGGCCTAGCAGATTACTGTGAGATACAAGTTTCCTATGCCATAGGCGTTGCTGAACCAACATCAATACACGTTGAAACTTTTAACAGTGAAAAAATATCAAAGGAAGCAATTGTAAAAATAGTTGAAGAAGAATTTGATCTGAGGCCAAAAAGTTTAATTAATATGCTTGATCTGAAAAGGCCAATATATCAACCAACTGCAGCTTATG
>JABBBT010000033.1 GCA_018607365.1 SAR86 cluster bacterium | reverse complement strand
AGGTGCAAATATTAAAGTTAATAGATAAAATAAGCAATCATCATATGCATAAATATTTATTAATGACATAATATTTCTATGGCAGCAATTATATTAGATGGTAAAAACTTAGCTCATATTTCTGAAGATAGTATTAAAAATGAAGTATCTGATCTAAAAAATAAGGGCATTAACCCAACATTAGCAACAATTCTTGTTGGTAGTGACCCCTCCTCTGAGACATATGTTCGAATGAAAAGAAATACTTGTAAAAGAGTCGGTATGGAGTCTATTGCTGTTGAGCTACCTGAGTCGACCACCACTGAGGAGTTACTCAGCTCAATAAATAGCCTTAATAATAATGAAGGGGTTCATGGGATACTTCTTCAACACCCTGTACCTTCTCAAATTGATGAAAGAAAATGCTTTGATGCGATAGATATTAATAAAGATGTTGATGGTGTTACATGCCTTGGTTTTGGAAATATGGCAATGGGTTTGCCTGCTTTTGGCTCATGTACTCCTGCAGGAATAATGAGACTGCTTGAGCACTATGAAATAGAAATTCAAGGAAAGAATGCCGTTGTTGTTGGAAGAAGTCCAATTCTTGGAAAACCAATGGCTATGATGCTACTAAATAAAAATGCAACAGTAACTATTTGTCACTCAAGAACTCAAAAAATAGAAGAAATTATTAAGCAAGCAGACATTTTGGTTGGGGCTGTTGGAATTCCTGAATTTATCAAATATGAGTGGATTAAAGATAATGCCGTTGTTATAGACGCTGGTTATCACCCAGAAAAATGTGGTGACATTGATTTGGAGAATATTGAATCTAAAGCGTCTGCATATACGCCAGTGCCAGGCGGTGTGGGCCCTATGACGATCAATACTCTAATATTGCAAACTCTTCAGTCCGCACAAAAAATTAAGACTTAGAGTCCTCTTCAGCCTGAACGACTTCTTCTGATACTTCTTCAACCTCATCTGATTCAATAACATCTTCAGAGGCATCTTGTACTTCATTTACCTCGCCATCAACAACTTCATGTGAATCTTCTTCAGACTCTTTCGACTTCTTAAAAGGGAAAGGCTTATCATCTGTTTCAAACAGAAGAAATTTTAGAGTATCACTTACAAACAAAAATAAGTGATTGTTAAAATCAGATAAGGACTCATTAACCTTAGAGGTGAATAAGTAAAATAAGAACTGAATAAAAGCAAGACCAATAGATACAGAAATAACAAAATTTAATACAAATGCATAGAAAAACATAAAGACAAAACGAGTCCATTTTCCTAATTTAAAAACTTCTTCTTTAACTTCTTCTCTATTAATTTCCATAATTTAATTTCCTCTATGTTTAAATTCTACATCAACTTCGTTCGGATTATTAACAAGATCATCAATCAATGTCTTGGTTTCAGCTGATTCATAAATAATATTATACAAAGAATCGACAAGTGGCATTTTAATACCAAGGCTCGATGATTCATTTTTTATAACTTCAAGTGTTCTGATGCCCTCTGCTACTTGACCTACTTTTTCTTTTGCGCTTTCTAAATTTAAACCAGTTCCTAGATGATACCCAAGTTGGTAGTTTCTTGAAAGGTTAGAAGTACATGTTGCGACTAAGTCGCCCATGCCTGCAAGACCTAGAAAAGTTATTGGGTTTGCTCCCTTCGCTACTGCAAACCTACTCATTTCTGCCATACTTCTAGTTAAAATTAATCCTAATGCATTTTCTCCAACTTCCATGGAATCTGCCATGCCACATATAATGGCATAGATATTCTTTAATGCTCCTGCTAATTCAACACCCTGTAAGTCATCACTTGAATAAACCTTAAATGTTTCTGAGGAGAGAATTTCTTTAACATCATTTATTAAATCTTTACTGCTACTGGCTATAACAGTTCCAGATACTTTGTTCTCAGCTATCTCTCTTGCTAAGTTAGGACCGCTTAAAACCCCGATCTGATTATCATTGATATTTATGTTTGTTGAAATAATATCTGACATAGATCTGAATGGATCTAATTTAATACCTTTGGTACATGAAATGATATGAGCCCCTTTATTAATTTTAGGTGCTATTCTTTGAATAATATTCTCAAATATTAGACTTGGGGTCGCAACTAAAATAATTGATGAGCCTTTGATGACCTCATCTAAATCTTCAGATGCATGGATATTTGAAGATAACTGTAATTCCGGATGATAAACAGAGTTTGCGCCTTCGGAGTTGATTCTTAATGCCTGTTCTGAATCTCTGACCCAAAGATATACATCACTTCCATTGGAAGCTGCAATATTTGCAAGAACTGTTCCAAAACTTCCTCCACCTAAAACTGCAACTTTGTTTGTAATCATAATTATGATAAATATTTATCAAGCTGTCTTAGGTATTTTGAAGGGTCTTGAGGAGATCCACCTTCCGCAATAACAGCATAGTCATATAGGAAATCTACAAATGAGTTAAATTGCTTACCCTTAAGATCTTTAAGCTTTTTTAATAGCTTATGTTTTGAGTTAATTTCAAAAATTGGATTAGACGCTTCCATGGTTTGTCCTGAGGCCTCTAAAATTCTTCTTAATTGAGCCCCTGGTTCATTTTTAGGGACAACTAAACATGAGGCAGAATCTGTTAATCTAGAACTTACTATAACCTCAGAAACCTTGCTATCCAGATGTTTTTTTATTTTAGAAACTAGATCTTGATCTGACTCTGAAACTTTTTTCTGTTCCGCTTCGGTTATCTCCTCTTTTGCTGCATTGACCAACTCCTTACCTTTATATTCAATAAGACCAGTCATTAGCCATTCATCAATTCTATCAGTTAATAATAAAACTTCTTTCCCTTTAGATTTTAAGCCCTCTATGTGAGGAGAATTAGCTGCTGCTTGATATGTATCAGCTACACAATAATATATTTTATTATCATCCTCTGTCATTCTCGCGATATAGTCATCTAGTGTGTTTTCTGGAGAATCCTTTTCGGAATAAGTTGATGAAAACAATAAAAGGCTTGCAATTAATTCTTTATTTTCAAAATCCTCGGCAGTTCCCTCTTTGAGAACCAAGCCATACTCTTTCCAGAAATTTTTATATTTATCAAAAGAGTCTTTCTTTAATGCTACCAACGAGTCTAGTATCTTTTTTGTAACGCCTTTTTTAATCGTATCAACCAAGTGATGCTCTTGAAGAATTTCTCTCGAAACATTCAATGGAAGGTCGCTGGTATCGATGATACCTCTAACAAATCTTAAATATAAAGGAAGGAAATGTGATGCATCATCCATTATAAATACTCTTTGTATATAAAGTTTTACACCTCTGGGTGACTCTCTATTCCATAAGTCAAAAGGCGGTTTAGATGGAACATATAATAAATTAGTATATTCACTCTTACCTTCAACTTTGTTATGCACCCAAAACAAAGGATCTTCTTGATCAAATGTAGTGAATTTGTAAAAGTCATTATATTCCTCATCTTTTATTGATCTTTTTGGTTTTAACCATAAAGCCTCTGAATCGTTTATTCTATTTACCTCACCTGATTCGGAAATTAGATTTAAAGGGAAATTTATATATTGGGAATATTTTTCTAGCAAAAATTTAACTCTACCTTCTTCAGCAAACTCATGATTGTCTTCGTTTAAATATATAATAATATCTGTGCCATTAGATTCTTTAGTTGATTGCTCAAGTTTATATTTTTCTTCACCAGAGCTTTCCCATAATATGGCCTCATTAGACGATTCATATGCAGATTTTGATAGGACTTGTACTCTATCTGCCACCATAAACACAGAGTAGAAACCCACACCAAATTGACCGATAAGATTTGAATCTTTTTGTTTATCGCCTGTAATATTGTCAAGAAAAGATGATGTACCAGATCTAGCAATTGTTCCAATATTTTGGATAATTTCTTCTTCTGACATCCCAATTCCATTATCAGAAATAACAATTTTATTTTCATCTTTAAAAATTTTTACATCGATCTTTAAATCATTGTTCATTTTTGAAATTGATTTGTCCTCTACCGATTTGAATCTTAATTTATCAATCGCATCTGATGCATTAGATACAAGCTCTCTTAAGAAGATTTCTTTATTTGAATATAAAGAGTGAATCATCAGCTTTAACAGCTGCTTAGTTTCTGTCTGAAATGTCTTTGTTTTTGCTCTAGCCATATTAACTCCTTTAATTAGCTATTAATTGGTGTTGAAATTATAAAATTCAAGTGTTGGGTAGAATTATAAAAAAGAAACTCTAACAACTTGAGTGATAGATATTAATAAGATTATCAGAGTATTAAGCACACTCAAGTTATGAAGCCCTTTAAATAACTTGTCCCAGCCTCTGTCTCTAGATGCATTTGTTACTGGAATAATAATATAACCAAGAAAAGAAAAAGAAACAGCCGTTAAGGCTAAATAAATATCAATAGTGTCAAAAAAAAGATATGAGATTAATAGCGCTAGGAGAGTTAAAAGTGTTAGCAATAAATAATATCTAGGAAAAATTTTTCTAAGAAATAAAGATGCGTTTTGATTATCGAGAACTTTGAATACCACAGGTGCTGTAAGTATTACTTGGGCAAATATAATACCTAAAACCAAAGAGTAGATAAGTATTAAAAGGCTTAAAGTAATAATATTCATAATAAAGTGGCGGTCTGACGGGGAATCGAACCCCGAACACCGCCGTGACAGGGCGGAATTATAACCGTTTAACTACCGGACCACTTAGTTGAGTGAATAATATATATAAATAATAAAAATTCAACTCAAATGGTGGGTGATGACAGGTTCGAACTGCCGACCCTCTCGGTGTAAACGAGATGCTCTACCAAACTGAGCTAATCACCCTTTTTTGTCTAATTAAAGTTCAAAACTTGGTATTAATTTTTAACCATTAAATTAGGCTGCTAATAATACTATTATATTTATAAAAATAATATGCTTAATTGATGACAATTTAATTTTTTGAAAGGCTTATTCTAGCTCTATAAATACCAAAAAGAGTAATGAGTACAAATAGTATTTGATTGGTATTTAATATTTCTGAAAAGATAAATGAGGCTAAAATTGTTGCTGTTAATGGCTGCATTAATAAACCTATGGAACCACTAGATGCTGATATATTTGCAATACCATATGTAATTAAAAATTGTCCCCCAAACTGACATAAAAAAGCTAGCAAGAATAAATTCTTCCATTCAAAACTTGTTGTTGGAAATTTGTTACCAGATTCAAGAAGCATTGGTATAAGAGCAAAAATACTACAAAATAAGGTTGTATAAAATATTATGTTTAATGCAGTTTCTTTTCCAAGCTTAGATATTATTAACAAATATACCGCATAACCAAGTGCAGCAAATAGACATAAAATATCCCCTAGTATTTTTCCGTTAAGATAATTATTTGAAAAGATTATTAGTCCAATAATACCAATATAGGTGATGAAAAATGATGATGCAAAACCTTTAGAGGGCTTCTCTTTAAAAAAGATATAGCTCAAGATAGCTATTAGTATGGGTGCAGAATTTACAATAATTGTTGCATTTGAAACTGAGGTTATATCCATTGCATAGTGCCACAAAACTAAATCAAAGGTAAAAGCCATGGATGCTATCGCAGAATAAAATATAGTTTTTTTATTTTTTAAGCTAAATGAGATTTTTTTATTGAGGTAAAAATTTAAGATAAATAAGAATGGTAATGTAAACACCATTCTGTAAAACATTATAGAAGATGGGGACAATTCACTCCATTTAACAAATATTGGAGCAAAACCAATTAGCATTGCGCCTGTTGCTAGCATAAGAAAATAATTTGAACGCTGAAAATTATTAATCATGAAGTTATAATTTGAAAATGAATAACATTGTAGATCAGAAAATAGAAATTATCTCTGTAGGAGAGTTAAATAGATCTGCGAAATATTTATTAGAAAATGCGTTTAACAATATTTCGGTTGTTGGTGAAATATCCAACATGTCTCGACCTAGTTCAGGTCACATTTATTTCACATTAAAAGATGAAGATGGTGCCATTGGATGTGCAATGTGGAGATCTCAAGCATCAAAACTAAATTTTAATCCTGAAAATGGAGACAAGTGCATACTTAAAGGGCAGGTAAGCATATACCCGGCCTCAGGTAGATATCAGTTAATGGTTAAATCTATTGAACAAGCAGGTTCTGGCAACCTAATGCAGCAGTTCGAAGATCTTAAAAAGAAACTTGATAACGAAGGTTTGTTTGATTTAGAAAATAAACTTCATCTCCCAGACTCACCAAAACATATTGGAGTAATAACATCATCGTCAACAGCAGCTTTTCAAGATATATTAAGCACTATTCAAAGACGAGCCCCTTCAGCTCAAGTCACCTTAAGTAAATCTGTTGTCCAAGGTGATACTGCTCCTAGAACAATGATAAAAGCACTAAACAGAATATTGTTATTCAATGAGAATAACAAAGACAACCCAATTGATGTGGTCATACTTTCACGCGGCGGTGGCTCTATAGAGGATTTATGGTGTTTTAACAATGAAGAGCTTGCTAGAGAGATATTTGCGTTTCCAATACCAACAATATCAGGCGTAGGGCATGAAATAGATTTTACAATTTGCGACTTCGTTTCAGATACACGATCTCCAACACCAACAGCAGCAGCAGAATTAGTTACTGAATTTAATTTTAAAGCCTTTGACAGGCTTGAAGATTATTTTGAAAAATTAGTATCCAGAGCATCTCACTTATTTAAATTGAAGAGACATGCAATAAATTCAATAAAGTCTGATTTAAAAAGCCCACTAATAAAGCTAAGAGAACAAAACCAAAAGCTAGATAGCTTTGAGCTTAGGTTAAAACAGAATATACAATTTAATACTAAAACAGAATTTCAAAAATTAAATACTTATTATTCTAGATTGATGGAGCGCAACCCTAAAAACCTTCTTCAAAAGCTAGATTCTAGAATTAAAAATATATCAAAACTAATTGAGATTAATATTAAAAATAAGCTCTCTATTAAAGAGCTAAAAATAAAAGAATCAAATAAAAACCTGCTTATCTTAAATCCATTATCAATTCTTGATAGAGGTTATGCCATTATCCAAAATAAAAATGGCCAGGCTATAAAAACTAACTCTGATGTTCTTGTAGGCGAAAATCTTACCGCAAGACTTAGTGAGGGTTTTCTAGATATGGAGGTTAAAAATACTAGTGATAAAAAATAAACTCTTACTCTGTTTTCTATATACTTTTACTTTGCTAATTAATGCTGAATATTCTGCAATACCTGGTGAATTAATTGCAATTAAGCTAAAAAAATCTACTGAAAATATAATCTCTAATGAATTGGTTGTTGAGGATGATCTTAATAAAGTTATTATTATTCCAATTCCTTATAACAATACCAATCTATCTTTGGACTTGTATGACATACAGATCAATATTCAAAAAAAAGATTTTGGAGAGTCAAGAATAACAATAGATAACCTTTCTCAAGTAGACCTAAATAATGAGGATGCAGCTAGAGCTTATAAAGAATCTAGACTTATAAAAGATGCTGTAAAAACCTACTCTAATAACTTTAAGCCACTTCTTGATTTTATAAGTCCTGTTGAGGGAATAATCTCTAGTCGATATGGTAAAAAAAGATTCATCAATAACTCTCCTAGATCTCCACACCTAGCATTAGATATAGCAGCTCCAGAGGGGTCGCCAATTATTGCTCCTGCATATGGAAAAGTAATTCTTACAGGTAATTTTTTTTATGGAGGGAATTATATAATTCTAGATCATGGCTATGGGTTGCTTTCATCTTATAGCCATCTTTCTGAAATTCTTGTTAACAAAGGGGATATTGTTAAACAATCAGATCTCATAGGTAAAGTTGGCTCAACAGGAAGAGTTACAGGACCACATTTGCATTGGACTGTTTATTTAAACGAGATAAGAATCAATCCAGAATCTTTGCTAAAAGACAATTATTTAAGCACTCTTTTGGAGTCCATCTAAGATTTCATTGAGACTATCTTTTGTTTGGGGTCTAAAAAATGATTTTACTAAAACTCCTTCGGGGTTAATAAAAAAAGTAGCTGGAACTGCTGGCGGCGTTTGAATCCCCCAAATCTCTCTTGGATGAGATATCAGTGATGGGATATCTACTTTAAATTTTTTAGCAATAGGAGCAAGATCGTCAGAGTCTAACTCATCAAAGTTAAAGGCATAAACAAGGATATCTTTATTTTCTTCAGCAAATTCTACTAACTCTGGAATTTCTTTTATACATGGCGCGCACCAGTCTGCCCAATAATTAACAACAATCCATTTACCCTGAAGTTTGCCAAAAGATGTATCAGACCCGTTGAGGACCTCAATGTCATTATTTTGACATCCCATTAAAAAGATAAGACAGAAGAAGGTTATAATTTTATTATTCATTCAGACATTTTAGGCTAATTATCAGATATGGAAAATAAATATTTACTAATTCTTTTTTATTCAGCTGGTGGTTCTGTTAGAAACCTAGCTCATGCAATAGCAGATGGCGCTGAATCAGGTGGAGTAGAGGTTAAGATTAGAACTGTTCCAAAAGTGTCTGCGGTAAGTGAGGCTACAGAATCAAAAATACCAGATCAAGATGAAGTCTACTGCACAAAAGAAGATCTAATTAACTGCAGTGGTCTAGCACTTGGGTCTCCAACTAGGTTTGGTTCTATGGCTGCGCCCATGAAATATTTTCTTGATACAACTGGTGACCTTTGGGCAGCTAATGCACTTGAAGGAATACCTGGATTTGCATTTACATCAACAAGCTCAATGCATGGAGGTCAAGAATCAACTCTATATAATCTAATTACATACATGCTGCATCATGGAATGATTATTCATGGAACACCCTATTCAATAAAAGAGCTTGGAGAAACCCAATCTGGAGGAACGCCTTATGGGCCCTCTCATGTTGAAAGTGTAAATAATTCCAATTCATTAACGCCTGAGGAGTATTTGATTGCCAAAGAGACAGGAAAAAGAATAACAAATCTTATTAAGGTTTTTAATGCTTAGTGTTTCTAAATACAAAAAAATTACTAATATTTTTATATTGCTTTTAGTTTCTATAAAGTTGCTTGCATTAGTGAGCTACAAGATTAATTTTATTTTTTTTATTATCTGGGTTTCCCCTTTTATAGTTTTTTATTTCTTTGCAAAGATCAACTCTGTAAAGTCGTATCAAAGCTTTTGTTTTATTCTGTTAATTTATTTTCTATCAGCATCGTTGCGAGTATTTGGAATAGTTCCTCATTTTCTTGATCTTAGTGAGATAATTTTAATAATTTTGTTCTTTATTCATTGTCTTTATGGTCCTAGAACATTAAGAAATATGTAAAGTTAACTTTACAATATTAAATACATCTACTAATATGATTATCAATTTTTGGAGAAAAAAATATGAGTAACAATAAATCAATATGGAATAAGGCTAGTGATTTCCTAGCGTTAACAAGAAAAATATTACTAAACAGTGTGACCGCAATAGTTCTTGTTGTTCTGACCTTTTCAATCTTGGGTGGACTAGCATCTTCATTTGGTGGGGAAGAAAAAGTAGATACAAAAGATAAGATTCTTTGGTTTAAGCCTATTGGCGTTGTTGTTGACTCAGGAGTGAACAGTAGTGATATTTCATTAGATCAAATTATTTCTGGAGGTGGGCAAGTTGAGCAACATGAACTTCAGGATTTACTAGATGTGTTAAATAATGCAGCAACTGATGATGATTTAAGCGCGGTATATTTAAACGTTTCTGAACTGGGAATGTATTGGTCTTCAGCATTTAAGCTTGCAGATGCTGTTAAGCATGTTAAAGATAGTGGGAAAAGAGTAATCGCTTACGCTGAAGGTTATGGAAATAATGCATATCTTATTAGCTCGCAAGCTAATGAAGTTTTTGTTAACAACTATGGCGGTGTTGAAGCTTTTGGTTTTTCTAGAAAAAGAGAATATTACGTAGATTTTTATGAGAATATAAAACTAAATTTTAATATTTTTACTGCAGGAGATTTTAAATCTGGTCCAGAGCCATATACAAGAGATTCAATGTCAGATGCTGATAAATTAGCTTGGAATGAGTTTGCAAACCCTATGTGGAAAAAAATGACTTCTATTATGGAAACAGGTAGAGATTTACCTAAAGGGTCTATCCAAAATTATGGCGACAATGCCATGGAAATGATGACTACTAACCCTGAAACAGCTGAAGTTGCAAAAAACTTAGGCCTTGTTGATCATGTTGTTACAAGGGAAGAGCTAAAAGCTTGGATGTTCAGTGAATATCCAAATAATGAAGATGATAGGTTCTCTTTTCCTGATAGCATTTCAATATATGACTACCTTTCCACATTAGATGAAAAAGAAAATAAATCTTCTAATAATATTGCTGTTATAAATGTAGAGGGTGCGATTATGACAGGTGAGGTAGCTTATGGTGTTGCTGGCTCAGATACTATTGTAAAGAATATACAAGATGCTACAGACGATGATTCAGTTAAAGCAATGGTGTTAAGAGTGAATAGTCCTGGTGGTGATGTCTGGGCAAGTGAATTAATTACTAATGCATTAGATGAATTTAAAAATACAGGAAGACCAATTGTTTCTTCAATGGGAGATATAGCTGCATCTGGTGGAGTCTGGGTTACAACAAACTCAGATGAGATATGGGCAGAAAACGATACTCTTACTGGGTCGATTGGGGTTTATGGAATTGTTCCAACTTTAGATGGCTTATATGATTGGGCTGAAATTCGAGTGGACGGGGTTAGTTCAACAAAAGCTGGAGAATGGGATGAAAGATTAGCAATGCCAGATAATGTCAAAACTATGATTCAAGCCAGTATTGATAACACTTATTTCAAATTTGTTACTAAAGTAGCTAATAATAGAGACATGGCATATGAAGATGTTCTTCCTATAGCTGGTGGAAGAATTTGGGCTGGAAATAAAGCGTTCGAACTAGGGCTTGTAGATGCTATTGGTGGTTTAGAGGAAGCCATATCATCTGCTGCAAATATGGCAGAGATAACTGACTATAATCTGAAGACGTATGAAAAACCAATGGATCCATTTGAATTATTTATTAATGGGCTTCTGGAAAAAGTAGATTTTAAAATTAGCTCTGATCCAAGAATTGATTTTCTTAACTCAGTCCTACCGAAACACTTCAAGTTAATCAATCCTAAAGAAAAAAGTGTACTAGCTTATTGCTTTGAGTGTGATCTAGAGTAATTCTTTTATAAGGGGGATGGTGATCCTCCTTTTATTTTCTATTGATAGCTGATCGAGGCTCTCAAGGATGTTAACAAGATCGGCTATATTTCTTTTGGTATATGTAATTAAATACTGAGCTTCCTTCTCACCAAGAGTTATAGACCTAAGATTCGATATTTTTTTTAATGCTTTGAAAAGATGCTCGTCACTTATAGAAAAAATTTCATAGCTTTGAAATTTTCTAATTCTTGAATCAAGATCAGCCAAAGAAAAATTAATTTTGCCCTCTTCACTTGATGAAGTAAAAACAAGCCTACAGCCTGTCTGAAGAGCATTGTTAATTAAATTAAACAGTCCAACCTCCCACTCTTTGTTGTGAGAAATGATTTCTAACCCATCAATGCAAACTAAATCCATATTTTCAATAGAATCAATAATTTCAATTCCATGCTTAATAACATCTATTAAGGGTAAAAATAATGAAGATTTATTACTCTTACTGTATTCATTGCACAGTGATTGGAGTAAGTAAGTCTTCCCAGAATTTTTTAAACCATAAATATAAATATTTTCATTTATCGAAATATTTTTAAGACTTGATATTAGTTGCTCATTTTGAGGATCAACATAGAAACTTTCAAAAGAAGAATGAAAGGATTTATTCCATGGAAATGTTAATTGTTTGGGGTTACTCATTATGGTATTTATTAAGGCTGATGAACCAGTCTTTAGAGTAAACAATAAGGCTTAAAATAGTTATTAAAATTATAAAAATATCTAATCCAATCAAAGAAATATTATATTGAAGTATCTGTAAGAGCATGACTAAAAGAATATAAATGACCTGAAGAGTGGTTGTAATTTTTCCTAAAATATTTGGTGAAGGCGTTTCAGTTTCAATTAACGTCATATGAACTGCTGCACCGAGGAGAATAACAAGGTCTCTTCCAAAAAAAATAATAAAAATATAAAGAGGAATATATTCATTGAGCCACAATATAAAAATAGTACCTGAAAGAAGTAACTTGTCAGCTACTGGGTCTAGAATAGTTCCAAGATAAGTTTGCCAATGCATTTTTCTAGCAAGGAACCCATCTAAAGCATCTGTAAAAGCTGCAACCATGAAATAAATAAAACTAATAACAAACTCACCTAGAAAGATGTTGTTCAAAATTGGATAGACTAAACCAATCCTTAGAAGGGATAAGAGGTTCGGTATAAATATGAAGTATTTGCTCATCTTTGATGCTTTAAAAAAATTAATTTTTTATTTTTATCTAGATTAAGGATTTTAAAATAATTACTATCCTCAAACTCATTGATAAGATTATCTAAATTACCAATAGTGTTTGCCTTGTATGCGATTGTATTATTCTGAAAACTCATAATATCAATTGATGATATACCAATAGTTTTATTGAGCCTATCCCTTGAATTAATGTAATCCTCATATGAATAAACATCATTTATGAAAATATCTAATGAAGATTTTTTTTCAGGCTTGATGTTTAGTTTACTTAAATTAGAGTCTATTAATTCGCTCAAGTATTTATCAAAAACTGCTAAGATTTCATCGGTAGAATTTTCAGATGATGTTGAGTATTCTAAATCACCAGAAGCATACCAATTATTAATTCCACTTTTTGTAAATTTTATTTTTATCAGTTGATCAAAATTATATTTAGATGAAATTCTATTAACAGGATTAGATAAGATCGTTAATGAAGATAGGTCTTGTGTGTCTTGCAGATCAAATACTGGTAGCTCTAAAAATATCCCTCTATTGGTAGAAAACTTGTTAAGTGATTCTATGATTACTTTGTCTATCTCACTAAGCTCAGTAGTATCAGTTAAAAAATATGGGCGTTTTGAGCCCGAATCAACTTCTATTAAAAAAAATAAAACAGGCCTTGAGTAGTTAACTATTGGTATAGACAATGCTGCTAGCTGATTTATAAACTTTTTTTGGTCAAATACGACTTGTAAATATGATTGATTATCAATCTTTTTTATAGAGTAGCTAAGAATAAGGTCTTTTCTTTTTACACCCGAATTTATAATTTTCCATACATTTGATGGGGATGATGATCCACTTAGTCTATAAACCATATTATTAAATGAGGAATTAATTGATTTTTCAATTTGTGAAGATTCCTTAATAGGCTCATAAACAGTAAAAAGTTCATTAAATTCCTTCCCAAAGGAGAAATTAGAAAAGATAATAAAGATTACTAATAAATGTTTAGGCAATTTGCTTTTCGATTGATTCACATTAGGTATTCTAAATGACAAAAGAAATTATAGATAATAATGATCCTTATAAATCTGCAGGTGTTGATATTGAGGCTGGCAATAATTTGGTTGACAAAATTAAGGATGATGTTGCATCTTCTCATGGTCCAAATGTCTTAGGTAACATTGGTGGCTTTGCTGGTATGTTTAAGCTTGATAAAGATTATGAAAATCCTGTTTTGGTAGCATGCACAGATGGTGTTGGGACCAAGGTAGCTCTTGCTCAAGAAACAAAGAATCTAAGCTATATTGGCCAAGATCTAGTTGCGATGTGTGTAAATGATCTTATTGTATGTGGTGCAAAGCCTCTATTTTTTTTAGACTATTTTGCATCATCAAAGCTTGACGTTGAAGAAGCTGCTGTAATTATTAAAAGTATTGCAAAAGCCTGTCGTGATTCAGGGTGTGCACTTTTAGGTGGAGAAACTGCTGAAATGCCTGGTCATTACGTTGGTAATAACTTTGATTTAGCCGGTTTTTCTGTTGGGTGTGTTGATGAGAAAAATATCTTAACAAATAAATTGATAGATTCTGGGAATATCCTTATAGGAATTGAATCCAGCGGCCCGCACTCTAATGGGTTTTCATTAATAAGAAAAATAATAAGTGAATCTAATTTAAATAATAAAGAATTTAATAAAATTACAGAAATGGCTCTTAAGCCAACACATCTATACCCTTTTTTAATAATGAAGATACTAGCAGATCATAATATTAATGGGATGGCTCATATAACCGGTGGCGGCTTAACAGAAAATATTCCCAGATCCATACCAAAAGATTTTTCTGTAACAATAAATAAAAATGCATGGGAAATGCCTGAGATATTTTTATGGCTGCAAGAAAAGGGAAATCTTAAAGAGGAAGACATGTATAGAGTTTTCAATTGTGGTATCGGTATGGTTTTGATTGTAAATAGAGATGATGTGGATTCTATTCAAAAAGATATTAGTGATCATGGGTATAAAAACTTTATAATTGGTGAGGTCGTTAAAAAAAATACCGATTATCCTGTTAAATACCTTTAAATAATGAAAAAAATTATTATTTTGATCTCTGGTAACGGTTCTAACTTACAGGCCATTATCGATTCGTGTAAATCTGGCAATATTGATGGCGAAATAGTAAGTGTTATTAGCAATAAAGAAAATGCCTATGGCATTCAACGAGCTATGAAAGCAGGCATAACAACAAAAATAATTAGTGATGACTCTTTTAATTCCAGAGAAGAATTTGATAAAACACTATTTAGCTCCTTAATGGAAATCGAAGCTGATTTGATTGTATTGGCTGGCTTTATGAAAATACTTAGTAAGAAAACAGCAGATCATTTCTATGGAAAAATAATAAATATACATCCATCTCTTTTGCCAAAATATCCAGGATTGAATACTCATAGCAAGGTGGTAAAAAATCAAGATATAATTCATGGCGTTACGATACATTATGTCTCATCACAGTTGGACGCTGGCCCTATAATTGCTCAAGGAAGAATTGATGTTAATGCCCATGCAGATATCGAAGAATTAATTAATAGAATCCATCAGGTTGAGCATATTATTTATCCTAAAATAATAAACCTTATCTGTAAAAATGATATATATATGGAAAATGGTAATGTGAATTTTAAAAATAATAGTCATCCAAGAGGATATATTTGTAATTCTTATGAAATTTAATTTAATCTTTTTATTAATTTTTACTTTTTTTAATATGAACGCAGAATCAATCAATGAATACTCTGCTAAATATTTTTATACATCAGATGAGATTTCAATCAAGGGAATTAGAAAGCTTGAAATAAATGATGGTAAATATTCATTAAATTTCAAAGCTAAAAACTTGCTAGCAAGCATGATGATTGGTTCAGAATTTAATATTAATGAGGGGATTCTAAAAACTAACAGCTATACAATTAGAGTAAAACCTCGTTTTGTTAATAGAGATCAAGATATTGTATTTGATTATGCAGGTAATACTATTCAATCAACTGGAAGAGAAGAGTGGCAAGAAGAATTTGATATAAATAAAGAGATACTTGATCCATTAAATGCTCAAATTAAGATCAGGATTAACCTAATATCTGGTCTTGATAAGTTTTCCATAAATCTTCTAGAAATAGAATCGGGTAAAGTAGAAAAAAATTTTTATGAGGTGACAGGAAAAGATATTTATACTTTTAATGAGACCGATTACGAATGTATTATTTTAAAGAGGATAAGAAAAACAGACGATAGAGAAACAATCTATTACATCGCACCAGATTTAAATTTTATGTTTCTTAAGATAGTGGATACGGGAAAAGATAGAAATCAAACCTTAGAACTTATAGAAATATTAAGTTTTGGGTAATGTAACGCCAGTTTGGCCTTGGTACTTACCATCTCTATCTTTGTAACTTGTTTCGCACTCTTCATCTGATTCAAAAAATAACATTTGGGCCACGCCCTCACCTGCATAAATCTTAGCAGGCAAATTGGTTGTATTTGAGAATTCAAGAGTTACATGTCCTTCCCATTCAGGTTCAAGAGGAGTTACATTTACAATAATTCCACATCTTGCATAAGTAGATTTCCCAAGGCATATGGTGAGCACGTTTCTAGGTATTCTAAAATACTCAACGGTTCTTGCTAATGCAAAAGAGTTTGGTGGAATAACGCATACATCGGATTGGATATCTACAAAGCTTTTTTCGTCAAAGAATTTTGGATCAACAACAGCTGAATGTATATTTGTGAAAACCTTAAACTCGCTGGAGCATCTGACGTCATATCCGTAACTAGAAACTCCATATGAAATAAGTTTTTGGTCATTCTCATCAAGCCTTACTTGATTTTTTGAGAAAGGCTCTATCATTTTATACTCAGCAGACATTTTGGTAATCCACTTATCTGATTTAATCGTCATTTATTTCTGTTCTCCCTTGAATTGCCCTAGCAATAGTATTTCCATCAACGTACTCTAACTCTCCACCTATAGGAATACCATAAGATATCCTAGAAACTTTTATATTATTGATATGATCTTTTATAAACATTGCGGTTGCATCCCCCTCAACTGTAGAGCTTGTTGCAAGGATTACCTCATTTGTTTGCTCTTTAGCAATTAAATTTAGAAAATCATTAATGCCTAGGTCTTCAGGACTAACTCCTTCTATAGGAGAAAGTCTTCCAAGTAAAACAAAATACTTACCTCTAAAACCTCCTGTTGATTCTATTGCAAGAACATCTGAGGGGCTTTCAACAACACATATATTGTCCTCATCACGAGAAGTATCTGCACATATTTTACATAAGTCATTAGACGTAAGCATTCTACATCTATTACACCTGCTAATTTCTTCTACAGCCTCCTGCATCGTCTTGGCAAGAATACTTGCTCCATCTTTGTTTTTATCGAGCAAATATAATGCCATTCTTTGAGCAGACTTTTTACCAACACCAGGAAGAATGGTTAGAGCATTAATTAGGTCATTTAATAAGTCTTGATGCATTTTATCCTCTTGGCTTTATTGAGCCTTCATCAATATTTCCATTATGTTTTTTTAGAAAGTTTTGAATCGATTGATTTGAAGAAATAGATTTTTCTGCAATTTTTTGGGTGTCAGCTTGTTGTTTATTATGTAAATTTATTGGCGATGATGAAGTATCGCCATGCTCAATTTTTATCTCAATATCGCATTCTAGTTTTTCTCTACAGATCAAATTAAATTCTTTAAAAACATTCTCAGGAATACTGTTTTCTTCATCATTAGTATTTAAAATCAGAATATTTCCAGACAGTTCCTTAAAAGATAAGTATCCAAAATAATTTCTAGCAAAAGGACTTAAATCTAAGGTATTAAAAAAAATAATCCATTCATCTTTTGTAGTAATTTTTACTGCCTGATTACCTGAAGAACTAGGTATCTTATTTTGCGATATATGACTATCTTTTTCTATTTTATCTTCTTTAATATTTTGTACTTTAAGAGTATCAATTTTTAAATTTTTTTTTTCACCAGCTATAGGGGCTGTCTTGACACCGCTTTCTTCTATTTTATGAAGTGGGTTAAAAGCAAGCATTCTTAGTATGCATATTTCTAGTGCCTCTTTTCCATTGGGATGAACGCTAAATTTTGAATACGCATTTACAGCTATCTCATACAGTAATTGACAAAACTCAGCATCAATTTTATTGGCTAATGCTTGTATTGATTGGTCTTTTGAATCTCCTAGAACCTGATACAGTGATATTTGATGAATTATTGAAATAATATTCTTTAAAATTACTTCATATTCTGGAGATAATTCTTCAATTTTATATAAATAATTAAACGCTTCTTCGCCGCGTCCATCAATAATAGAATCTAACAAAGAAATCAAAAGTGTATTATCTATTGTTCCTAATAACTTATTAACGTTATTTGAATCTAGAATGCCATTTCCATGGGCTATTGCCTGATCAAGAAGCGTTAAGGCATCTCTAACAGATCCAGATGCTGAAGATGCAATAAGTTCAATACTTTCTTGATCATAAGAAATATCTTCTAATTCAATAATTTTTTGAAGATGATTGGTAAGAGTTGATCCTCCAACAGTTTTGAGATTAAGTTGCAGGCATCTTGATTGAACTGTTTTTGGTATTTTTTCTGGATTTGTTGTCGCAAATATAAATACAACATGAGAAGGAGGTTCTTCCAATGTTTTTAAAAGTGCATTAAAACTACTTTTAGATAGCATATGCACCTCGTCTATTAAATAAACTTTATATCTCCCACTCGATGGTGACTGGGGAACAGTTTCTAACAGATCTCTCATATCATCTATTCCAGTCTTGGAAGCAGCATCAATTTCAAGGAAATCTAGATTTCGACCTGATTTTATTTCATTACAATTTGTGCATTCATCACAAGGTTTTGAAGTGGGATTTTCAAAAGAAAGGCAATTCAAACATTTAGCTAAAATTCTTGCAAGAGTCGTTTTTCCAACACCTCTTGTGCCAGAGAAAATATATGATTGATGTATTCTTTCTTGAGAAATGCCGTTAGATATGGCTTGAACAATATGCTCTTGGCCAACAACTTCTTCAAAGTTTGCTGGTCTGTATTTTCTTGCTAAAACCTCATAGGACATAGCGATAAATCATAACATGACCTAGCTAAAAACTGAGTCAATTTCTTGAAAACTAAAGCCCCTATTTTGTAAAAAAACTTTTTGCTTTGATCTACTCTTAAAGTCACTAGCAACACCATCTCTATACTTTTTATTAAACGCATCTAGAGCCGCACCCTTCCAACCGCCAACTTCATCAAGAGCTACAGATGATATGGAATCATTTATACCCCTGCTAGATAGCTCATAACCAATCCTCTTTGGTCCAAAACCTTTTCTTTTTCTTATACGAGCATACATTTCTGCATAGCGCTCATTGTTAACAAGGTTATTTATTTTTAGCCTTTCAATAACCGAATAGATTTCATCAGGGAACTCAAATTTTTTTAAAAGTTTATTTTCTAGCTCTTTTTCAGAATGCTCCCTTCTTGAGATAATATCCAGAGCTTTGTTATAAATATTTGATTCTATTTCTAAAGTCATTTAGTCAAATGGTACGACTCTTGATTTACCATTTCGTTTAATAATTCTTACCTTTTGATTTTTTAAAAAATTATATGAACTAGTTTCTTGAATGATGGATATAAGCTTTCCAGCATCTGTTTCTATAAGCAATTCGATTGCATTTTTTTTTGTTATTTTAGAGCCTATTTCTGCGCCCGCCGCAGACCCAATCAGGCCACCAATTAACGAAGCTATATCAGATTCAGTCTCTGATTCTGTTACTCCCTTTCCAGCAACACCACCAATTAGAGCACCAGCAACTGCTCCTTTTTGTCTATCACCTTCGATAACCACTTCAGTTATATCTATAACCTTACCCAAAACAACGTACTGTTGTTTTTGTGCATCACCTCTTGAAACAACATCAGGGGCATAAGAGGTATTTACACAACTGGCTGCAAATAATGAAATCATCAATAGGGTTAGTATGTTTTTATTCATCGACATTCTCCATAAGTTTATAATTACGTTCCAGCTCTTCTGCGATCATAAAGTAGTTTCTATTTTTATTCATACCATCAAGCAACTTAACTTTATAAATTTTAGAATTAAATTTTGATTCTATGAGTTGTATTTTATATCCAGTATTAAGTTTTTCAATATCACGAGAATCTACAACTGAAAATTCATCCCAGTCATTAAATTTTCTCGCTCTGTAAGTATTATATGCATCGCTTGGTAAATAATATAAAACCTCACTACCAGAATTAGATAATCTACTACTTCTAGTTTCTAACTGCCAAATATCTCCTAGAGCCGGTTTTTGTATTTTAGTTTCTTCTGAAATTAATGCTGGCAAAAGTAACATAGATGCAAGAGTTAGTAATATTTTATTCATATAGGTTTGACCAAAGTTATTCATTAAAGTTTCACTAATATTTTAGCAGAATAAAGAAACTAGTCCGAATGCACTTGTAAAAAGTATAAATGACCATAACTTAGTTGTAAGGAAATGCCATTTGGGTTTCCATATTTTAATAAGCATGCCTTCGGGGTGCTACTAACAGTCGCTTATAAAGGAGGACTATTATGATACTTAATTTTACTGATCCGTTGTTTACAACAAGAGTACTAGGATTTGAACCACTATTTGATAGATTGCAAAGACTATCTGAATCAACAGACAGATCTTCAAACTACCCCCCATACAATATTAGAAAAGATGGTAACTTTTTTTCAATTGAAATTGCTGTTGCAGGCCTTACAAAAGAAGATATTGATGTTGAGCTCGCAAATGGAGTGCTTTCTATAAGTTATGATGGAGCTAAAACTGAAGTAGTGAATGGAACGAATGAAGTTGTATATCAAGGTATAGCACAAAGAGCTTTTAAACAACAATTTACTCTTTCAGAGGATGTCATTGTTCAAGGTGCGGAATTAATAAATGGACTTTTGACTATTAATTTAGAAAAGATAATCCCAGAAGAAAAAAAATCTAAAAAAATTGAGATCAAATCTCCAAAAAGAATTAGTAACAAATAGATTTTTTAAATATATTTAAGGGGGCGCAAAAAGCGCCCCTTTTCAATTCATAAGGTAAAATGTTTTATATGAAAATGATTAAGCTTTGTTTGCTGCTAATTACTTGCTCGAACTTTATATTCGCTAATACCGTAAGCACAGGACATGCTGAAGTGTCTATTGTAAAGAGTTCCATCAATCAAACTGCTGCAAATGAATTAATTATTGGCATCAAGATGGATATGCAAAATCATTGGCATACCTATTGGAAAAATCCTGGAGACTCAGGGGGACCTGTAGAGATTACATGGGATGTTCCTGAAAGTTTCGAAATAGGCCCTATTTTATGGCCTACACCTAGCTTAATTCCATACCCACCATTAATGACATATGGCTATGAAAATTTTGTTATATTTCCAATAAAAATAAATATTCCGCAAGGCAGTGAGACAGAGAGATTTATAGCCGATATAGATTTCCTTATTTGTGATGATATATGCGTCCCAGAAAGAGCCTTCATAGAAACGTCCTATGCTGATTTGTTATATGATTCTAGACTTGATGACGCGTTCAATGAATTACCATCAACTACTTTACCAGTCTTACCAACCCTTAAAAATAATGATCTAGAATTGAGGTTTTCATTCAATCAAGATGTTGAAGAAATATATTTTTATATCAACCAAAGAGACACGGTTCTTCATGCAAGTGAACAGACTTTAATAAAAGAAGAAAATAATTGGTTGCTCATAGTTCCACTAAATAAGGGTATCGATACACCGAAATCTATTGAGGGTATTTTAAATGTTAATGATGAGTCATTTATTATTAGTGCCTCATTATCGCAAGCTGATGAATCACCTGAGACACTTTCAGTTCTTTCCGCAATTCTTTTTGCATTTTTAGGAGGATTAATCTTAAACCTAATGCCCTGCGTATTTCCTATCATATCTCTTAAAGTATTAAGTTTTATTTCTATGGGCGGTGAATCAAAAAATAAAATAAGAAATCACTCATTGCTATTTTCTCTTGGCGTCATTTTGTCATTTGTAGCTATTGCTGTTATTTTGTTGGTTTTAAAAAATAGTGGTTTATTTATAGGTTGGGGCTTTCAATTACAGTCACCTCTTATAGTTGCTACCTTAAGCATATTAATGTTTATGATTGGTCTTGTTCTGCTATCGGATATTAATATCGGAGCATCACTGACCAGACTTGGTAGTGTGGGATCTAATAAAACAGATTATTCGAGTTCTTTTTTAACTGGAGTTTTAGCTGTAATTGTTGCATCTCCATGCACTGCACCATTCATGGGAGCGGCAATTGGTTATGCATTGATTCAACCATCTTTTGTAACATTACCTATCTTTATATCACTTGGATTAGGTTTTTGTATTCCATACTTAATACTATCAGTAAGGCCTGAGCTAATTTCAGCACTTCCAAAACCAGGTCAATGGATGGAGACTTTAAAAGAGTTCTTTGCTTTTCCAATGTTTGCAACATCACTATGGTTAATATGGGTTTTTAGCATTCAAGCCGGAACGGATGCATTAATAAACTTACTAATTAGCCTCCTTATGATAAGTCTACTTTTTTGGGTATTTAGCAAGTTAAGAATTAAATACATAAAAATATCAATAATTTTAATTGGGCTTCTCATTACAACAAACCAATTATATACAATAAAAAATGCTGAGATTAGCGACGTCGTTCAAGCAAAAAATACCAGCAACAAGCTCTCATGGAATTTAAATATAGAAGATACATTTAAAGAAAACGACCAGGCTTATTTAATTAACTTCACTGCTGCATGGTGTATTACCTGTCAAGCAAACGACAAAATTGCCCTTTCAAGACCATCTGTTGTGGACTATATGGAAAGCAATAATATCGAATATGTCGTTGCTGATTGGACTAATAGAGACAAAGAAATATTAAAAGTTCTAAATACATATGGAAGAAGTGGAGTGCCTCTTTATGTATTTTGGAGGCCAGGAATGGATGAATCTATACTTTTACCAGCCATTCTTACTGAAAATCTTGTTCTAGACATAATCAGCCAATAAATCCTTTCCTTGTTTTTTTTGGAGATAATATTTAAAAACATTTATAATCACGAATATTATTATTTTTGGGAGAGATGGTATGAATGCTAGTCCTTTTATACTTTTTGGAAATATTCATTTAATAACAATGGCTTTAATTGCATCTGTTGCTATATTCCTCCCTTTAGCTTGCAAAAATCAATCCACATCAAACAAGTCATTAATTTCTAAAATTATTGCTTTTATTATCTTGTCGCATGTAATTATTTCACCCTATAAAGATTTATACCTTCTTCAAAATCCTTATAACTGGAGAGAAATTTTACCAATACATATGTGTGATTTATCTGAAATATTTTTAGCAACTTTTCTTTTAGGTGGTCCAAAAATTCTTTATAAATGTGCATTTTTTTGGGGATTAGCTGGAGCATCTATGGCAATTATTACCCCAGATATTCCAGTTATTGATCTTGATTATGCATTTTTTATGATAGGTCACGGAATGATTATTATAGGAATTATGTATGCAACAATATCTCTTGGAAACCGTCCTTATGCAAAAGATATATTAACTGTCTCTGCAATAACAGCCTTTGTTCTTCTTCCTATAGTATATTTAATTAATCTTATACTGGGAGAGCCAGCTAATTATTGGTACTTAATAGCGAAACCTGCAGGCGCAAGCTTAATGGATGCATTTCCAGAACCTCCCCTTCATCTTTTAATCACTACGCCACTTGCAATAGCAATGTTCTATTTAATATATATACCATATGCTATTAAAGATAAGTTGGCTAAATAGTATCAAATAAGTTTTGCTTAATATGGCAAAAAGATTTTTAATGTAATTAAAATGGAATATTAAATATGGACAATTTTTTAGAACTGGTTAGTCAGGTTTGGAATAGAGGTTTTCTGGGAATAGACCTAGGCTCAATAATATCCTCACTAGCTGTTATTTTAATAGCATTTTTATTCAGAGGTTTCGTTATTTCTGTAATATTAAATGCATTAGGTAGGCTAGCTGATAAGACAGAATCAAAAATTGATGATGAGATACTGAGTGCGCTTCGAAAACCAATAGGACTCATACCCGTTACGATTGCCTTTTATTTGTGTACATTAATCTTGCCTATTGAGGGTCTTGTTGGGGATATTGCTACAAACATTGTTAAGGCTTTTGTCATTTTTACTATTTTTAGTGCCCTTTCTAATGCTGTAAAGCCTATTTTTGTTGCTCTATCTACTAGCGCTTGGCTTACTGCATCAATGCAAATGTGGCTAGAAAGAGCATCACGTTTCTTAGTTTGGGTAATTGGTATAGCAATAATTTTAGATATTTTTGGTATTCAAATTGGTCCATTAGTAGCCGGACTGGGACTTTTTTCTGTAGCAGTTGCTCTTGGAGCTCAAGATTTCTTTAAAAATTTAATAGCTGGAATTCTTATAATTGGTGAACACAGATTTCAACCAGGAGATCGTATAGAGGTGTCAGGACAACTTCATGGAATAGTTGAGACAATTGGTTTTAGATCAACGGTCATAAGAACATTTGATACTGCACCAATGACAATACCAAATAAAGATCTCTCTGATGTAAAAGTTATTAATCACGGAGATATGTTTAACAGAAGACTAAATTGGAAAATCAATTTGATCTACTCTACCTCTGTTGAGCAATTAGAGTTAATACGAACAGAAATCAAGGAATATATTATCAATAGTGACGACTTTGTATCTGATCCTGACTTAGATCCAGTAGTAAGAGTTGTTGAGTTAGGTGCTAGTTCTATTGATATTTTAATTGTTGCCTACTCAGACCCGGTGGGCTTTGCAGCATACAATGAAGTGAAAGAAAATCTGATATTTAATATTATGAAAATTGTTAAAGCTAATAATTCAGAATTTGCATACCCATCAACATCACTTTATGTTGAGAGTATGCCTAAATAACAATATCAATACTTCTTAATGAGTGACCAATATATATTATCGATAACAATTGTTTCATTATTAGGTTTATTTATTTGGGGTAAATTTAGATATGATGCCTTAGCGTCAGCTGCCTTGGTCACACTTATTATTTTAGGAGTTATTCCTTCAAATCAAGCATTTGATGGCTTTGCCCATCCTGCCGTTATTACCGTTGCACTGGTACTTATTATTAGCCAAGGCCTAAAAAATTCTGGGCTAACAGGCCTTGTTGGAAAAATTATTGGCGGAAGGAGTTTTACTAAATTTCAATTTTTGATTTCTCTGTTGTTAATAGCTGCAATATTATCTTCATTTATTAATAATATTGGTGCCCTTGCCATTCTTCTTCCTATAACACTAAATATTTGTCAAAAGATGGACTGGCACCCTTCTAGATTTTTAATGCCACTCGCATTTGCCTGTATTTTAGGTGGAATGAATACAACCATTGGAACGCCTCCAAACATAATTATTTCTGAGTATAAATCAACAATTTCAAGTGCTGGCTTCAATTTTTTTGATTTTTCCTATGTTGGTCTCGTCATTACACTTCTAAGTATTGTATTTATCGCTGTTATTGGAAATAAATTTATTCAACTAAGAGAAAATTCTAATTCAGGCTCAGCGTTAATAGATCTTAAGGGGTATTTATTTGAAGTATCAGTAAATGAAGACAGTTCAGCTATTGGAATGACCTTATCCGCATTTAAAAAAGAAGCTGGCGAGGATACAGAAGTTATTGGCATAGTAAGTGAGTCAGGGGGTGTGAAGAAAGTTAAAAATAATTTAAGAATTAAACCCGATCAAATCCTTGTAATTAAAACCCCACCCGATGAAATTGGAACAATTCTTGATGTATTTGGTTTTTCTATTCCAGAGGAGCTTCACTCTTTTAAAGATGAAGATTTAGAAGAAATTGAAGCCATGATAACCCCAGGCTCTAGATTAATTGGAAGAAAGTATGATTTTTTCTTAAAACTCGCATATGAAGAGCTCAATCTACTTGGTCTTTGGAGAAAAGGAGCAAGATATAGAACAAGGCTAACTAGAGAAACATTTAGAGCAGGAGATGTGTTGCTTTTAGGTGTTAGGGATCTTGATGAAGAAGACGTAACTAATAAAATAAAACATCTTGGCCTAATGCCTCTAAGACAGAGAGAACTTCAAACAATTCCTAGTAGAAGTAGATTATTAAAAGGTTTAGTATTTTTTACGACTTCGATTATCTTAGTTGCCTTAAATGTTCTTCCAACATCAGCAGCATTTCTTTTATGTGTTTTAGGCTTTGCTAGAATTAAAATTATTGATAGCAATTTCTATAGAGATATTGATTGGCCAATAATAATAATGCTTGCTGCAATGATTCCAATTGGAACTGCTCTTCAGACAACCGGCCTGAGTGATGTAATATCATCAAACATCTCATTATATGCAGCTGATATGAGTCTCTTTTGGTTATTATTTTTGATATTAGTCATAACAATGGCCACTACTGATATTATAAATAATGCAGCAACGGCAGTAATAATGGCTCCAATCTCTGCAGGAATTGCAATAGAGCTAGGTTATGCAATTGAACCTTTCTTAATGGTCGTGGCAGTGGGTGCAAGCTGTGCATTTTTAACGCCTATTGGTCATCAATGTAATACTGTAATAATGGGACCTGGTAACTATAAATTTACTGATTATTGGAGGTTAGGCCTACCATTAGATTTACTAATTATTACTGTTTCGATTCCAATGATTTTATTTGTCTGGACTTAGGTTGAAATTTCCAACTATGCTTGAAGACGAAAGTCTTGAAGAGTATTTTAAAAAAATTAAAAAAGTCTGCATCACTATGCATGACAAAAAGCATAATTTAAAAAAGTTTAATAATAAGAAAACTGTTGCATTTGTATCATTTGCAGATGGAGTAAAATACTCAGAACAACCGCATTACCTCTTATACTCATTAATAGATGAGTATTTTTCTTTATCTAAAAGATCTAAAGATAGAACAAAAGAAGTTGCTCTAATTTTTAAACAAATAATAAAAAATAATGGATGATTCTTTTAAAAGACCAAATAAGCTAACAGGAAAACCTTTTGAGGCTGGTTTTGAAGATGAAGATGGGAGGGTTTTTTTTAAATATCTAAACAAGCATGGCAATGACGGCTACTATCTTGAAGAATGGAAAAAAGATATGGGAGCTTATTTAATAAAAAAACAGAAAGAAGATTAATCTCTACTTAAGTCTGCCATTGCATCTATAATTTTTTCATAATCTTGGTAAAACTCTTTAGACTCGCCTATTTCTTCAGTTATAGGAGTTACTACATCAGTCCCCTCTTTAATAATACCAAGGTCTAAAAGGGTTCTCGCTGTCATTACAGCGGTTGATACTCCTGCCCATCTAAAATATTTTAGCGGCCCCCATTTTTGAATATCGCCATCATTATTTTGAGCGTATTTAGTTATTCTTGTAAAAACAACATCATTTTCTCTATCTACAAAGGTGTATTGGCCAAACTTACCAGACGTATTAAATATTTTACTTTCATCGTCATGTTTAGAAATCCACCAATGCAATGAATAGCCTCTTCTTGGACTTTCTGGCGTGAAGCCCCAAACAACTTTAAATGTCTCATCTATAAAAGCCTTAGGTATTATTTGCTTTCCGTTCCATTGACCGTTTCTAGCAAATAGTAAGCCAAACTTTGAATACTCTTGGGCAGACATATCTACGCAACAGTAAGTAAGAACATTTCCATATTCATCTTTCCAAAGTTTAAAATCTTTCATTCCAATTGGTTCAAATATTCTTTTAGAAAGAAGCTTGTCCGCTTTAACTCCAGTTACAGAATGGAGAATATCACCAATAATCATTGAATTTACATTGTTATATTCCCATTTAAGACCTGCATTTTTTTCAACTCCAACAGATTTTGCATAATCCAAATGATTGCTTTGAAAAAACATTTTTTCATGTTCATGGGCAGGGAAATCTAAACCACTAGACATATCTAAAAGATCCCTAATTGTGATCTCTGATCTTTCGTCATTATAATAGTTAAGGTACTTTCCAACTTTATCATCAAGGCTTCCTATCTCACCTTTTTCAATAGAGATACCAATCAGAGCTGCATAGTAACTTTTAGCCATTGACCATGATGTTCCATGAGAAGAGGAGTCATAACCATCTGCATATCTTTCTCCAATAATTTTTCCATTTTTTATAATAACTACGCCCAAAGTAGACTGATCATTAAAAGATAGATTTATAAGTTTATTAACTTTTTCTGAGTCAACATTTTGGCTTTCTGGGGATGATAGTTCCCATACGTTTTCAGGGTAATACATATCACTTGAACTTAATGAGGCAAGAAATATTACATTAAAAAATATTAAAAATTTGGGAGTAGATGCCATTTGATTTTCCTTAAAAAAATATTATATATTTTTTTTATTCTATATGAATTAAATAATACAATTAATATTATAAGTTTTATTGATATATAATTATAAATATATATAATAAAGACGTTTTAACAACATATGGAGCTATATATTGAACACGCAAGTTAAGAACGCCACCCCTCAAGAGGCTTTAGAATGGAGTCAAACAGACTATTTTATGGCAATGAAGTTTGATCCATTAGTAATGTTTGTAGTTATACCTGCTGCTATACAAGTAGTTGTGTTGGCTTTAATGCTATTTTCTATGATGCTTACTGGAATAGTCTTTGATTAGAGTTTTCAAACTTTTGATAGGAGTTGGTGGTGGTGATGATAGCTTTTCTCCTTCCCCTCTTAAGATATTAATAACATCTATTATTTTAGGATTTCTTTTCTTATCTATCATTACAATTTTATTAATTATTACTGAGAAACTATTATGAAAAATATATTTATAACTATAACTTTTTTTATCAGCCTAGGTATAACGGCTGAAACTCATATAGTTAAAATGCTTAATCAAGGCCCTGAAGGTATTATGATTTTTGAGCCATCTGTTCTTGATGTTGATGTTGGTGATACTGTTATCTTTGAAGCAACTGATGCTGCTCATAACTCTGAGTCAATTGACGGCATGATCCCAAATGGTGCATCGTCTTGGAGTGGGTCTTTAAGTAAAAATATAAGTGTTACATTTGATGTGCCAGGTGTTTACGGTTATCAATGTACGCCACATTCTATGATGGCTATGGTAGGGCTAATTAGAGTAGGAAAAAATGTTGACAATTTAGAGTCATTAAAAGCTATTGCAGAAATCAAGAAGTCTTCATTTGTTATGAATAAAGACAGATTGGAGTCTTATATAAATAGCTTGTAAAAAAATTTATATAATTTAGCCAGCCACCTCTTTCCAAACAAATAACTTTGTAGAAACTAGCATCCCAATAACTATCCAAAACGCTATACCGATAAAGTTTGAATAAATATCCATTAGCTGCAGTCCGTCGTTAGCAATTGATCTCATTGCATCAGCTACCAAGGTTAGAGGTAAAATTTCTGCGAATGGTTGTATGAATACTGGTAAGGATTCTAAAGGAAAAAACACCCCTGATAATACTAATTGTGGGTATATAAATATTGTTGCCATAACTCCAACGCTTTCTTGTGTTTTTGCTAAGCTACCTAATGAAAAACCTAAAGTTAAAAACATTAGAATACCGAACACTATCACGAAATATAAATTAAAAATATTGCCAACTACATTTACATCCAATATAAATAAAGCAAAACTAAAAATAATACTCAACTGACCCAAAACTATTACCATTCTTGCTATTACTATAGCTATAACAAAATCAATAGGTTTTATTGGGGTAACAAAAAGACGCTTAAGAATGCCCCTTCGCCTAAATTCAACTACATTAAAACCACTTCCAGCAATACTCAAGTTCATTAGCATAAAAGCCATAATTCCTGGTAAAAGAAAATCGATATAACTTAATGTTCTTGATTTAACATCCTCTACTACCAATTTAAACATAGGAATATTACCCGTGATTTGACGCTCAATAGATAAGAGAGATTGATTAAGAATTGGTTCTATGGTCTGAATAAATTGAGTTTGAGATTTATCTACCAAAAGCTTAATATCTAAATTGTCTACTTCAATATCCATGGCTCTAGGAATAATTAATACAACCATCAAGTCACCATTAATTAAATCTGTTCGTAATTTATCTTCGCTGTCTTGTTCAACATTAAATAGATTACTCGAAGTCAATTGCTCTATAAATTCTTGAGATAAGTTTGATTCAGAATTGTTAACTAAACCAATATCTATAGGATCAGTATCGCCCTCATTGAGCCCAACTATTCCTAAAATTAAAAGAGGAAGAATGAGGCTAAAAATAATATATTGCTTATTTCTTAAAAAAATTTGGATAAATACCTTTGTTAAATAAGCTTGAGGTTTATTAAACATGTTAATCCCTTAATCCATGACCTGTTAAAGCTATAAAAACATCTTCCATATTTCCACTAATGACCTCTCTCTGCTTGTCTGGAGCATGTTGTAGAATTAAATTTTGAGGAGTATCTTCAGCAATAATTTTTCCATAATCCATTATGGCTATTCTTTGGCATAATACTTGAGCTTCTTCCATATTATGAGTAGTTAAAACAATGGTCATCCCCATTTTATTTAAATCTAAGACTAGGTCCCACAAGCTTCGCTTTGCCTGTGGATCGAGCCCTGTAGTTGGTTCGTCTAAAAATAATACTAGTGGGTTATTAACCAATGCGCAGGCAATAGAAAATCTTTGCTTTTGACCACCTGATAGCTCGTTTGCTTTTGCGTTAGCTTTGTCCCCTAAATTGACTTTATTTAAAAGCTCCATGGGATCATTTGATGAACCGTATAAGGCACTAAATAAGTTAAGTAATTCGGATAAGCTCATATTATCGAAATACTCATTTGCCTGAAGCTGGACTCCAATAACCTGCTTAACTTGATAGGGATTAATACTTACATTAATTGAATTAATAAAAGCTGTTCCATCATCTATATCTTTAAGACCTTCTAACATTTCAAGTGTTGTAGTTTTTCCTGCTCCGTTAGGACCTAATATCCCATAAATTTCCCCTGCATTAATAGACAGAGATATTCCATCAACAGCTTTAAGGTATTTATTTGAATCTTTTGGATCCTTGTATGTTTTTACAAGGTTGTTAGCTTTAATTATTGGCATAATCCTATAATAATATTTAAAGAGTTTAGCATTCTCATAACTTTTAAGTGCAAGTCATTAAAGGTTCTTGGTATTTAAAATAAAGTGGTAGACCCGAATGGACTCGAACCATCGACCTCCGCAATGTCAATGCGGCGCTCTAACCAAAACTGAGCTACGGGTCTAAGAGAAAAGTATTATACAGAATTTATTATCTTCAGTGTTCCAAAAAAATATGTTCTTTAAATATATATATTATCTCCTAGCGATAAATGGATTATTAGAGGAAATTGTATTGATAAGAATGAAAGTATTAATACAATACGTGCAGCTAGCAACGTCTCCCCCCTATTAGAATTTGCTAGTCTAAATGGAGGACTTAGTCCTCCATTTTTTTATAAACCTACTTTCATAGACTCAATTTTTATCTTAGTAGCGCTAAGTATTTTTTGACTCTCAGCATCGTCTCTTTCAACTAGCAATTTTTCAATTTGTAATAGGGATTTGTCTATTGAGCCCCACAAACCGTCTGTTCCATTTCTCTCATCTATGAGTTCCTGATACCTATTGTTAATATCATCAGGTATATTCGTTGAATATTCAGTACATATTATTCTTTCTGCAAAAATTCTCAATCTTTCATCTTCGAAGTTTCTAGAAATTTTTACTAAATGATTAAGATCCTTAGACATATGAAATTCTTGCATTAAATCTTTATCTTTGTATGAAGGAAAACCACCTGAATATATGGTTCCTTCAATATGCTCAGACTCAGGAAAACTCATCATCCTATCTTCCATAGCTTGAGATACTTTTTGTTGGAAATCTTTATCTGATCTAACTAAATCTGCTCTTCTTTGTAATTCAGAAAATTCTATATCAAAAACATCTGGATTTTTAAGATATTTTGAAGAACATACGGGGATTGTTTTGTTAATTTTGTATTTTTTAAGGGGTCCGTCTCGGCCTTTTGATTGAATTAATTTATTTATTTCCGTAAAGTCTAAATCGAGTATGTCTTCAGGATCATAACTTAAATCATAGAAAACAATTTCATTAGGTCTACTAGCATCAGCACCACATAAAACCACTGGGTACTTAAATGTATGCCTTCTATGAATTTCACCCAATGCTAAAAATTCTTCAGAATAAAGCAAAGATTTAATTCCAGGCTTTGTTGAAATATTCACAAAGGATTCAAATACCTCAGGTAGTCTTTCCTTGATAATTCTGCACATCTCAATCATAAGATTACAATCGGCTATTGCATCATGCGCATCACCTGCATCAATACCATGCTCTATGGCTAAATGCTCTAACTTATAACTAATGCCCGGACCTCCTTCAAATAATGGCATAGATATTTCATCAGAAAAATATGCAGCAATATTATGAATCATTAACATTAAATCTAGTCTGCCATTACCATTGGTATTAGTCGTATAAGGTTCCAATAGGTTCCAAAAAAACTGTCTTCTAACCAGCTCTTCATCAAAAGCATGCCCGTTATAAGTTATAAATATTGATGGGTTTTGTGCAGACCATTCTTTCCATTGAAGTTGAAGATCCTTCATCATTTGATAATGAGATATATTTGAATTAAAAAGATCTATCTTTTTGTTAGTAATCATTGCCATAGGTTGAGGTATAACCCAGGGTAAAGGAGCACATCCTATATTTTGCTCATCTAATGTATCTAATGAACTATTAGTTAGAACAGATCCGCATTGAAGAATTTGACTAAAGTCTTTCTGAATCCCAGTCGTTTCAGTGTCGTAAAAAACTAAATTGAAATTATTTGTCAAAATAAGGTTAGCTTCTGGATATGTTTGAAGACTCTACACCTGAATCTTTCACCATATATTTGCCAAGCTCATGTCTTGCTACAGCTCTTCTATGAACTTCATCCGGACCATCTGCAAGTCTTAGAGTTCTCATATGGGCATACATTTGTGCAAGTGGATATACCTGTGAAACACCAGCGCCACCATGCATTTGAATAGCCCTATCTAATACATCACAACATACGTTTGGAGCTACAACTTTAATTTGAGCTATTTCACTTGCAGCCACTTTATTTCCAACTGTATCCATCATTTGAGCAGCTTTTAGTGTAAGCAATCTTGCTTGATCTATTTCAATTCTTGAGTTTGCAATAATGTCCATATTGCCACCAAGCTGGACTAATGGTTTTCCAAAAGCAACTTTTTCCATACCATGCCTACACATCATTTCTAGAGCTCTTTCAGCGAGACCAATTGCTCTCATGCAATGATGGATTCTGCCCGGCCCTAGCCTTCCCTGAGCAATTTCAAAACCTCTACCCTCACCTAATAATAGATTTTCTTTTGGAACTCGTACATTTGTAAATTTAATATGGCCATGACCGTGAGGTGCATCATCATAACCAAATACATGCATCATCTTTTGAATCTCAATTCCCTCAGAATTCATGGGAACTAAAATTTGAGATTGTCTCTGGTGTCTATGATTTTCTGGATTCGTTACGCACATGAAAATTAATATTTCACATCTAGGATCTCCAGCCCCAGATGTCCACCACTTTTCTCCATTGATAACGTATTCATCACCATCTAAGACAGCTGAGGACGCTATATTAGTAGCATCTGATGATGCAACACCAGGTTCTGTCATTGCAAAAGCAGAACGTATGTCACCATTTAAAAGTGGTTTTAAGTATTTTTCTTTGTGTTCATCATTTCCATATCTTTCTAAAACTTCCATATTTCCTGTGTCAGGAGCTGAACAATTAAATACTTCAGATGCAATACCGTATGCACCCATAATTTCTGCTAAATGAGCATATTCATAGTTAGTCAGACCCGCACCATTTTTACTTTCAGGTAGAAAAAGATTCCATAAGCCAGCAGCTTTTGCTTTTGCCTTCATCTCTTCCATAATTGGAGGTACTACCCATGTTCCATTTTCATCTTTCGATTGTTCGTGGTATAAATTTTCATTATGAGCAATTTCATTCTGAATAAAATCATCAACTCTTTTTATTAAATCTTGAGCAATTGGTCTTAGTTCTGACATCATTTAAATCTCCCTTTATATACTTATATTTGTTACCATTATAAGTCTGATGAATAGTATGTTTATTGATTTAACTAATAATAGCTCTATGTTAACAACAAAGCTATATCAAAAAATACAAAATATCAGCTAGTAATTTTGAAAAGAGGTAAATATGAAAATTAGTTCATTTGATTTAAATTTATTTGTTATTTTGAATGCAATATACACCGAGGGCAGTTTAACCAAAGCTGCAGAAGTTGTGGGTATAACTCAGCCAGCTGTTAGTAATGCTCTATCCAGATTAAGAGAAAAATTTAATGATGACCTTTTTATTAGAACTGGTTCTGGGATGGTTCCAACTCAGAAAACAGAAAATATTATTAAAGATATTCAAAATGCATTATCACTTATGCAACTAAGTGTTAATGAGCCTGATACATTTGATCCAAAGATATCAAAGAGAACATTCAAACTTTCATTAGGAGATGTTTCTGAGGGAAGAGTCCTTCCGTTTATCATGAATGAGATAGATAAAAAGGCTTCAAGTGTATCTCTTGGTAGCTATGCTTATAGCAGATCAGACCAAGTTCATGCGCTTGCTACAAATAATTTAGATTTCGTAGTGGATCCAGTTATTCCTGTATCTGATGAGATTGATTCATTTAAGGTATTTGAAGATGATTGGGTCGCAATGCATAGAGATGGACATCATCTCGCTGATATTAAAAATATTACTATTGAAGATATCTTAAATCAAAGGCATCTGCACGTCTCTAACAGAAGAAGAGGTTTGCATTTAATTGACTTAGAGCTAGATAAAATAGGATATAGGCGCGAGGTGGCCCTTCGCTGTCAACATTTCTTAATTGCCCCTCAAATATTAAGATCAACAGATCTTGTCTTAATGGGCACTAGGAGTTTTGCAATTGCCAATAATCTTCCTTTTATTGAGGTGCCAATAGAAATACCATCAATGGAATATTTCCTGATATGGCACAAAAGCGACGAAGGAGATGGCGGTCACCTTTGGATGAAAGATCTTATTATTAAAGCTTTTATAGATGCTAAAAAATAGTTTTAACCTAGCTTGTGCCCTGCGGTCTTTACTAATCCACCATCAGATGTAATTGTCTCACCAACTGTATAAGCACCTGCTCTAGAGCATAAAAATATTGCAAGCCCAGCTATATCCTCAGGGGTACCAACTCTTTTTCTTGGATTGGCTTCTGCTATGAAAGAGTAATCCGAATTCACTGCAGACCCAAGCATTGCACTAGGATATGGTCCGGGGGCAATTGCATTGACAAGAATATCTTCCTTTACAAGTTTGTTGGCAAGTACTCTTGTTAAATGATGAACTGCAGCTTTAGATGTGCTGTAGGAATATGTTTCAAAGGCTGGAACATTTAGTCCATCGATAGATCCTATGTTTATGACTCTTGAGGGATCATCAATTGTTGCATTTGTTTTTAGAAGTGATTTAAGTTTTTGAGTTAAGAAGAAAATACTTTTTACATTAAGATCCATTACTTTATCCCAACCAGTTTCAGAAAAATCTTCTAGGGGTTCTCCCCAAGCAGCTCCAGCATTATTAATTAAAAAATCAATACCATTTTCTTTTTCTGTAATTTGTTGTGTGAAATAATCCATGCCCTCTAAAGTACTAAGATCGCATGGTATTGCTATACATTCTGCGTTATACCTTTCAGATAGTTCTTTTGCTTTTTCCATAAGAGGTGGTGCTTTCCTAGCTGAAATATACACTTTGGCACCATTAGCTAAAAAACCAGCAGTTATCATTTCTCCAATTCCTCTTGATCCACCGGTAACAACAACAACTTTTCCAGTAACGTTAAATAAGCTATTAATTTCCATTATTTTATCCTTATGTGTATGTTTGACTGCTTATTATATATTGCATTTTTATAAAACTACCACCTAAAAAATATATTGACGGATAATTAAACAAAATATTTTTTTAAAGCCATTTCTCTGATGTAAAATAGGATATGTTTACATTTCATCTGGTCGGCCTTCTTACTTCTATAGCAGTTTTGGTTTGGGGTGCTGACAAATTTGTTGATAACTCATCACTTCTTGCAAAAAAACTTGGCATGAGTGAATTAACCATTGGTTTAACAATAGTGGCGCTCGGCACTTCTGCCCCAGAAATTTTTGTAGGTATTTCATCAGTAATTAATAATAGTGAAGAATTAGCCATGGGCACAGTTGTTGGCTCTAATATTTCAAATATTGCTCTTATATTTGGCGTTTCTTGCATTGGGATAAGTATTAAGCCATCTAAAACTTCTTTTATTCAGTTCCTACCATTTCTATTAGGAGCCATTTTATTGGGGTTAAGCTTGCAAGACCTAAAGATCACTTCATATGAAAGTATTACTTTTGTATTACTATTCTTCTTATTTATTTTAATAACATATAAATTTAAATCGCATGAAGACACTAGCCCCTTAATAGAAGACCCAGACTCTCCAATAAGTAATACCAGTTTATTTCTTGCTATTGGTTTAATAGCTTTAATAGGAGGATCTCATTTTGCAGTCATACATGCAGAGTCTATAGCGATATTATTAAATGTCCCTCAATTAATTATTGGATTAACTATTATTGCAATTGGGACAAGCTTGCCAGAATTAGCAGCAACCATATCAGCAATAACCAAAAATAAAAATGATATGGTAATTGGAAATGTAATTGGTTCAAATGTTATGAATATAGCCTTGGTTGTTCCAATTCTTGGATTTTTTTCCAATACCTCTCTTCATCCAACAATCTACTCTAGAGATTATTTAGTAATGTTGTTAGTTACTTTATTATTTATTTTGGTTGCGACAATGTATTCATCTAAGTATTTTGGAATAAAGACTATTAGATTGATTGGTTGCTGCTTTGTATTAGGATATTTTATTTATATATTAAATATTAGTAATCTGATTTAGATCCACTTAATACTCTTAAAAAACATAAACCTATAGCTACTGCACAAATTTCGAATACAAAAAAACTATTAAAGAAAGTTGGTGATGATGGCAGTAATGAAAATAGTACTCTACCAGACGCAATTGACCCTGCTAAGAATGTAAGAAATTTTATTGAAAAAATACCAATAGCTTCCTTAGCAATCCCCACTATACACATTAGACCAATACCAATGTTTAAACCACCATATAATCCCGCAATTTCAGAGTAACCAATTTCTGAAGTTATACTCAATCCAACCGCATCTAAAAAAGAAGGAGCGGATATCTCCATGGAGATAAATAAGGGATCTAAAATAGCCCATAAACCTATTAGTAAGTAGGTAATCCCCATAAAGAATAAATAAAATCTTACTAACCAAATCATTTAAATGCCATTATTAAAAGTTATTGCAATACCGGAAGACAATCTTCACAATATGCTTTTAATATTAAACTAACATCATGAAAAAACAATTAAAAAAAATATTTTCTTTACTAATTATTTTTATGACTATCGATTTAAATTCACAAACAATTCTACTTAATCCAGAAGATAAGCTAAGTATTCCTCTGCCACTTCCATATGATGGGGAGATCTGTACTGAGATAGATGTTAAAAAATTTATGGAAGCTACAACAAGCAAATCAAAGCAACCAATTATAATATTTGGCGGAAACTGGTGTCCAGATTGCAGAATATTAGATGGTTCACTGCAAGTACCTTCTATCAAAAAGTTTATGTCAGAGCACTTTGAGATTATGCATATTGATGTTGGAAGATATGATAAAAATATGGAACTTATGGATTATTTTGGAGTTGCTAGAGAAAAAGGAGTGCCTAGAGTTATTGTATTTGATAAAGAAATGAATATTCTAAATAGCTCATCTACAAAAGAGTGGACTACAGCAAGAGAAAGAAGTCTACAGGATATATTTAACTACTTTCAAAGATTAGCTCTCTAAACAACTAGTATTTAAAGTGCTTTATCTCTTCTCCACTTTTGCCAATATCGGTCATAGCCTTAATACCGATTTCTAGATGTAAATCTACCCACTTTTGGGTCACTTCTTTATCAGATGTTTCTGTTTTAACTCCCTCAGGGGTTAATGGAACATCAGAAACTAATAGCAATGCCCCTCTTGCAATTTCATTAAAGTGACCAACAGAAAATACAGTTGCGGTTTCCATATCAACACCAATAGCAGTTGTCTTTTTAAGTCTCTTAAGAAAGCGTTTGTCATGCTCCCATACTCTTCTATTAGTAGTGAAAATAACTCCAGTTCTATAATCACTTTCTTTCTCAATTATGATGTCTGAAACGAATTTATGAAGTTTAAATGAGGGTAATGCAGGGACTTCGGGTGGAAAATAATCATTTGAAGTTCCATCTCCTCTTATAGCGCCGATTGGCAGAATAAAATTACCTATTTCTGAAGAATTTTTTAACCCACCGCACTTTCCAAGAAAAAGAACACCTTTAGGCTTTGCAGCAACAAGTAAATCCATTATCGTTGCAGCATTGGGTGATCCAATGCCATAGTTAATAATTGTTAGTCCATCGCTATTAGTGGAGGCTTGCATAGCCCTTCCTTCGCCATAAACATCACAGTTAAATCTATCAGCAAATTTTATAACATAGTCTTTAAAATTAGTGATTAAGATATAATCGCCAAACATTTCTAATGGCATTCCTGTATATCTTGGAAGCCAGTTTTTTGCTATCTCTAGTTTTGTGTCCATTGTTCATTATAACTTAAATTCATAAGTGATAATATTATTCGAATTGCTTATCAGTACTTGCAAAAATCAGATAGAAAATACCACCAAACAACAACATGTATGAGCATATATGAAATATTAATTCCCAAGAATTAGTTATATCAAGTATGAAGCCTGCAGCTAATGGACCAATCACTGCTGCGATCATGCCTAGACTTCCAGAGATACCAACCAATGTCCCTGTATATCTTGGACCTAAATCAGCATGATTGACTCCAAAACCTCCAGCAGCAATTCCAGTACAAATATTTGTTGCACATAAAAGAGAAATTATAAAAAGGTGTGAATCTTGAAATGGTATTAAAAATAAACAACAGGCAGATCCAAAGAAACCGATAGAGTTAAGAACTTTGCGCACCTTAATGACTTGATATTTTTTCTTTATAAGGTTGTCTGCTAAAAAACCTCCAGCAATAAGGGAGACTACTGAAAAAAAACTTGGAATTAAAATTAAAAAGATAAAAACACTAGAATCTAAAGCTATTCCTAATCCTCCTAATGATTCAGGGCTATTAATAAATTTTGGTAAATAAGAAAGAAAGATAAATAATGCCCAATTATGACAAAAGGTAGCTACTGTTATCGCCAGAAAAGGAAGATTTGTTATTACTTTTAATATAGAAATTTTTGGGGCTGAAGAGTTTGCAGGTGCCTTTCTAATTATAAAATCAAGCTCTTTGGAGGATATATCTTTATGGTCACTTGGGTATGATGTAACGTTTTGCTGCCAAAAAAAGAACCAAATTACTCCCAACATTCCAAAAGAGTAAAAGACCCACTCCCATGAATAGCTAGCAATTATTAAACTTGTTACAAGATATCCAAAAACAGTCCCAACAGAAATACCACTATTTGTAATTGCAATTGATCTTGTTCTCTCTTCAAAAGGAATCCATCTAGCATATAAGGCATGCCAAGAAGGAAAGGTTATGCCCTCACCTAGACCCATTAAGACTCTTATTGTTAAGATTGCAAAAAATCCATTATATGCAAATGCTGGAGTTAAAACTGTAAATAATGACCAAAGAAGAAGGCCATACCCAAGCACTATTTTGCCACCATATCTATCAGCTAAAAATCCACCAATAGTCATAGTAAAAATATAACCTAGATAAAAAGAAGAAAAAATAATGCCTACCTGAGACTCACTCCAGCCAAACTGTTCTTGCATTGGGATAATGGCAACTGAAATATTCACTCTATCTATGTAGCAAATAAAAACAGCCAAGAATGACATAAAAATAACTCTGAATCTAACAGGTATTTGCATAAACTAAATATCCAATAAAACTACTAAATCATAGTAACTTATATATTTTATTTTTGCTTTTTTAGTCTCTTCTCTAACAAATTGAGATTCAAATTTCCTGGCGATCCCATAGAGTGATTTAAAGATTTTCTTTCAGGTAATAAAGAATGGTCATCAGAATTTTTTACTAGACTGTATGCATCTCTAAAAGGAACTCCATCAGAAACAAGCGAGTAAACTTTGTCAGTCATTTTCATTTCATTATCTATATATTTGTTGGAGTTAGTTTTGTTTATCTTAATTGTCTTTAGTAAAGCTGGGATAATATCTAATGATTTAAGTGAAGTGTGAAAACCATTTATTAGACTTCTTTTAGTTAATTGAAGGTCTCTATGATAACCACTAGGAAGAGAGAGTAAATTTTCCAGTTCCGATGAAAAGCCAGCTAAAATTGAATAATTTGCTCTTAATATCTCTATGACATCTGGGTTGTGTTTGTTAGGCATAATTGACGATCCTGTTGAATACTTACTATCAATAGATAATAGATCAAATTCTTGTGATAAAAATAAACTCATATCCCATGAAAATTTTCTTATATCTAACATTGATTGCTTCAAGGTATTAAGTATCTGCATCTCATACTTACCTCTGCTATTCTGGACATACAAACTATTTAACTGAGTTCTACTAAAACCTAACTCCTTGGTTACTAAGTCTCTATTTAATGGTATTGCAACTCCATAACCAGCCGCACTTCCCAATGGGTTTGAATCAACCCAATCAATAGTATTGTTAATTAGATCTACATTATCAATGAAGGATTCAGCATATGAAGAAAACCACAAGCCCCATGAAGAAGGCATGGCTCTTTGAAGATGAGTATATCCTGGCATTGGTAAATCTTTGTGTTTCTTTGCTAAGTTTAAAAAAGTTTCAGCAATTAATTTATTCTTTATTTTAAATTCAATAAGATTTTTTTTAGCAAATAATCTCATTGCCACCATTACCTGATCATTTCTACTTCTACCTGTATGAACTTTTTTACCAAGATCGCCAAGCTCTTTAGTCAAATAGAACTCAATGGCTGAGTGACAATCCTCATATTTATTAGTTAACTTAAATGTGCCGTTAATAAACTTCGTTCTTAGAACTTTAAGAGCTTTACTAAGCTTTGTTAGCTCATTTTTTTTTATTATCCCTATAGACTGCAGAGCTTTGACATGGGCTAGAGATGCATCGACATCATAAATGAATATAAATTTGTCCAACTCAATATCTTCACCAGCTAAAAAAGACGTAATTTCCTCAGATATATTACTTGTTTTGTTATTCCATAGTTTTTTATTCATAATTTATTCCTATTAATTCATCTAGGCTACATGCTGAATTAAGATTTTGTATAACTTGTGTAGCAGCTCCCTTAAGCAAGTTATCAAGAGCGCAACATACTGTTAAGTTTACTCCTGAATTATCAATAGATATTCCGCCTATTAAAACCTTGTGGGTATTAGCAACCTTATTAATCATAGGTATATCATCTAGAACTTCGATTAATTTAGAGTTTTGATAAAAATCAATAAAGGTTCCTAAAATTTCTTGATTCGTTTGACTTGTTTTAAGTTGTATATGAGATGTTATAAGAATACCTCTAAAAAAATTGCCGACATGAGGGCTAAAAGATATTTCTTCATAGCATTGCTTTGAAACCTCTTGCTCATGAAGATGATTTGTAAGAGAGTATGGAATAATATTATTCTTAAGATTGACAGGGTTATTTTTGTCATTTGGTGAGGCTCCAGCTCCACTATAACCAGAGATGCCTATAGAACTAACTCTTCCAGAAATAAGATTTTTGATTGGTGCCAAAGAAAATTGTATTGCAGATGCATAGCATCCTGGATTACTGATGAATTTAGTTGCTTTTTTTGTTGCAAGCTCGGGAACCCTATAATCCCATGTTTTATCTAATCTATGGTCAGAGCTTAGATCAATAAATATTATATTTGGATAATCTTTTTTAATAATGTTTATATAGGATTCAGATTCATCATTAGCCAATGCCATGATTGCTATATCAATATCCTCTAACTGCAAATTTGATATATCAAGAAGGCAGTACTTTAGATTAGATGATTTCTTGTAGCCCTCTACTACTTTACCTGCAGCTGTTTTAGAAAAAACTTTACTTAGCATAAATATTGGGTGGTCATTTAGTATAGAAATTATCTCCTGACCTACAAAACCTCTACCACCAATCATCGCTATATTGATTTTATTTTTCATATGCAATTGTTTCAGGTTGATTAGATGCCATTCTTATGCATTCGGTAAGCTCATCTAGATTATTAATACCAATCCAAAAGATATTCCATTCATTGGTTTTTTGAAAGCCATCACAAACATTCTTATAAAAGAAGTTTATTGAATTATTTGGTCTAGATCTCCAAAAAACCTTTTTGTGGTCAGCTGTCATCCTATTCCATATAGCATTACCAAGCCCCTCTCCTCTAGCGTCAGCTTTAACTGCGAATTTATCCATATAAGCTATCTTTTGATAGTGAGATATCGCTATCAAAGCTCTACTACAACCACTTACATAATATTCTTTGTCTTGATTAATAAAATAATTTTTATCGAGTTTTCCTTTAAATGCTGATTCTAGGATTGAGGTAATGTGGTCTTTATTTACATTATCTAACTCTTTAAGTTTATCTATGTGATGGCCCGCCTTTACCAAGGTTCCAAAGCCAGCATCGGTAAAAAGTTCTCTATTTAAATAGAGAGGTTTTGTTATTGATACCGAGCTGTTAGAAGGAAGATGATCAAGGAGAAGCTTAATCTCTTTAAGCTTAAGTTTCATTCCTGAGTGGAGCCATCCTTCAGACATTAATCTCTCATAATCATCTTTAATGTTTATCGTTGAGATTAAGTTATCTGAACCATCAAGGATTCCCCCAATCTCACTTAAAAAAATCACTTTATCAGGAGATATTTCTTTTGCCAGTGCCTGAGTTGCCTTGTCGCCATTAATATTTACTATTTGTTTTTTATCTGTATATCCCATTGGAGCTATTACTGGAACTCCTCCATTTGAAATAATATCCCTAATTTTATTTGAATTAGTTTCAATAATAGACCCAACGAATCCCAATTCTTCATCTTGAATGATGCACTTAAAAATATCATCAATCAAAGATACAGCCGATACATTCTTTTCAATCAAGGCAGATGTAATTTTTTGATTTTCAGCCTTAAATACATCAATAGCTTCATCTAGTACTTCTTTAGAAGTAATTCTTTGGCCATCTTTAAATGAAAACTGTATTTTTTTTTCCTCTAGTGCTCTTGAAAGCTTAGGACCACCTCCATGAACAATAATTGGTCTAAGGCCAACTTCATTTAAAAATACTAAAGAGGATATTAAATTTTCTAAATCATTTTCTATTACCGCTCCACCAACTTTAATTACAGCAAACCTAAAGTCATCAGAAGAAAATCTATCTAAGTACTTTCTTATCTCTTTTTCACTGCTCATCCCGCTGAGGAGTTTTAAAATAGTGTCTTTAGTAAAGTTTTGGTTCATTTTACTTTTTATTTATATCTGTCCAAGTTGCAGTGCTTTGACCAAGTAATTTAATAAAACCAGCTGACTCTTCGACACCCCATGAGGCAGACTGAGCATATATGGCTTCTTTACTAACTAGTATTTTTTTAGCTTCAACAGCTACTGCTTCTGACTTTCCTGGTGAAAGTAACATTGTTACTTTGCCGTTCACAGGCAGTTCAATATCTTGTAAAAAATTTTCGAGATTTCTTGCTAAAGGGTCAAAATAAAAGCCACCATAAACTAATTCAACCCATTTTTTACCGACAATAGGCTTAAAAAAGTTTTGTTTATCAGTAAAAATAGATTCCTCTAAAGCTCTATGTGCAGACTGAAGTATATTTATACCAGGAGACTCAAAAAGAAATCTTCCCTTAATTCCTATAATCGTGTCGCTGGCAAAAATTTCTCTCCCAATGCCATACTTGCCACCTAACTTGTTTAGTATTCTTAATAGCTCTGGGCCTTTAATAGCAACACCATCAATTTTTTTAGCCTCACCCTTTGAGAATTCTATTACTATCTTTTTTAATTTAGAGGGGTATTTGTCTGGTGTATTGCAAAGGATATAGCTTTCTTTGGAAGGTTCTTTCCATTCGTCTATTTCAGATCCAGAAACAGTAGCCCCCATAAGGTTTTCATTGATACTATATTTCGAGTGTATAGATGACACCTTGAAACCTTTATCTTCTAGATATTTCTGCTCATACCCCCTTACATCATTAACTTTATTTTGTATTTCTCTTATAGGAGTAATGGTCTTGTATTTGCCAAATGCTTGAATTGAGAGATCAAACCTTACCTGATCATTACCCATTCCTGTGCAGCCATGAGAAATATATTTGGTATTTAATTTTTTACAGAGCTTTATTGCTTCTGAAACTATAAGATACCTATCCGAGCATAGTGCTGGATATTTATCTTGATATAAAGCGCCAGACCAAACTAATGGCTTGATAATTTGATTCCATAAAAGATTATCAACATTTACATTAATATGTTTTTTCGCTCCGAGTTCATTTGCTCTTTTGGTAATTTTTTCCTCCTCTTTCTTTGGTGTTCCCCCAGTATTTACAAATATAGTATGAACCTCAAAACCTTTATCAATTAGGTATGGAACACAGAAACTTGTGTCTAATCCGCCTGAAAAAGCTAATACAATTTTTTTCATTTTTTATTTATCCTTTAATAAAGTTGATAGTAGTGATTTTTGAACGTGCATTCTATTTCCTGCTTCTTGTATGGCAACACAATAATCAGAATCCATAACTCCATCTGTTGCTTTGATGTTTCTTCTTAGAGGAAGACAGTGACTGAATTTAGCATTATTAGTCATTGCCATTTTTTCTTCATTAACAATAAAATGCTTATATCTATCTCTGATTAACTTTTCATCCTCAGGATTTCCATAATAACTAAGAGCACCCCAGCTCTTAGCATAAACAACGTCAGCATTTTTATAACCTTCTTTGATGTCATGAGTTATTGAGAATGAGGTGCCATTAGCATTACAGTTTTCTTCTGCATTCTGCATATATGTATCATGAAGTAAATAATCTTCTGTGGGACAAAGCAACTTAACGTTCATACCAAACTTGCTTGCAATTAATAAGGATGAATTTGCTACTGCAGTATTTAAAGGTTTTGGATGATATGTCCAAGTTAATAAGTAATCTTTTCCAGAAAGATCGCCTAGCTGTTCTTGCATAGTTAAAATATGAGCAAGCTCTTGGCAAGGATGGGTAATAGTTTCCATATTAACTACTGGAACAGTTGCATACTTTGCAAAACTTTTAATAACATTATCTGATAAATCTTCTTCAAGATTAATAAATTTAGGAAATGCCCTTATTGCTATTAAATCACAATATTCAGAGAGCACTTTTGCAACTTCTATAATATGTTCTTCTGAATCTGTATCCATGACTTCATTTAATTTGAATTCAATTGGCCAAGCATCTTTTCCAGGATGAAGGACTACTGCAAGTCCTCCTAATTGCTGGATGCCAAGCTCAAAGCTAGTCCTAGTTCTCATAGATGGATTAAAAAACATCAATGCAATAGATTTATTTTTTAAATTATCCTGAAACTTATTTACTTTTAGCTCTTTTGCATAATCTAAAATATCTTGTAGATCTGATTTTGACCAATCCTGCGTAGAAATAAAATTTTTCATAATTACCTTTATTTTTATAAAAAAAAACCCAGCATAAGCTGGGTCTAATTCACAATAGAAAAGACCCAGCTATAAAGCGGGAACCCGTCTTAATCGTGTATTTGTGTTAATCATTGCAAATCAGTATATATATAAATAATAGTTTGTAAACTTGTCAGTGACTCTATTTATTAAGGCTTAGGGTCAGATGTTTATGAAAGTTAACAATTGCTTTTTCAAAAAAACCAAAAGTAAGATATGTATTAGCTGAAGTTGTGACTGTTTCTTGTATTGCTCTGGCAGCTTCTCTGTCTTCATTTTGACCTGACTCATTAACAAACTGAGCATCCTTCTCTGCCTCTTCAAGGGATATATTTTTGCCATTTAATTTTGGATTGTATATAAGATAACTAACTATTTTTACACTGGATGGTGATAAGGGCTCCATGATTGTTAGACTTGAATGCTTTGATAAAATAGAAACGCTTGCATTAGGAAATAGATGGAATACTGAAGTAGCAACACCATTTAATTTTCTTTCATTTGGATCTATATGCCTTATTTTTTCTATTCTTTTGAAAGGAAAAATAACTCGTGAGTTGGAGCCAGATATCTCTACAAGATTGATATTATCTAGGCCAAAAGGATAAAAAGTATCTTTATGAAGAGATTTTATATGATAGCCCTCTAGAAGAGTTTCTGTTAATAGTTTCCAGTTAGCCTCATCGACAACCTCGCCATAACTAAACATTTTTTGTTCAGGTTCAAAAAAATCAATAGCGTTTTCTAACATATGATCTTCTATCTTTCCTTCCTGCATTACATATACAATTCCACCCTTTTCAATTGCGCTTATTTCTGTAAGCCCCAAATCATTGGTATCTAAATCTGGAAAGGCCTCTTGGCCTGGAATGTTTTTAAGCTTTCCATTTAAGCCATAAGCCCATGCATGATATGGACAAACAAAAGCTTTCTTTTTGCACCCACTTCCATCAGCAACTTTCATACCACGATGTTTGCATGCATTTATAAAGGCTCTAACGATACCATCCTCACCTCTAACCACTAACAAGGGTGTTCCTGATGCCCTTCTAGCTATATAGCTTCCATTTTCAGGTAACCCTGCTGAGGGACAATAAGGAATAGGAGATCTTCTCAGTAAAGAAATTTCAGCATCAAAACGATCTTTTGAATAATAATTACTTACCGGCTCTTTCCAAGTTGTATCACCAAGATCGGTGGTTCCATTATCGATATGATTAAAAATCCTTTCTATTGCATCGGATTCATTTAAAAAGTGATTATTTATAGATTCATCTTTCTTTGAATATGTCATGTAAATATTATTAAGTGTGTAATTGGATTATAGGTCTCTTGGGCTTTTAACTAAAGAGTCAATCTACTTAATTGGTAGGGATGGAGGGAGTCGAACCCCCACGCCTTGCGGCACTTGGTTCTAAGCCAAGCGTGTCTACCAGTTCCACCACATCCCCAGATGGGAGCATTATATAGATAATATTAATTATTTGGGAGGTTTTATGGCAGGAATTACAGATTAAAATCAAGCTGATTTTTTCTTTTTTTCTGAAGGTAATATAAGCATATGCCATAACAGACTACAAAAAAGAAAACAGTTACTGAATAAGTTGTAAAACCATCATATATAAAGCTAAAAATTTTTGAAAATAATGCGCACAATGTTATGGACAGCAAAACATTTCCAATTTGAACTCTTGAAGAGGAGAAGATAAATCTAATAGATAAATACCCAATTCCAATAAGAATGCCAGATAAGCTTCTAACCATTATTCGCGTATCTAGGTCATTGATCTCAATAGGAATGAAAATATTGTTTACTCCTGGAGTAAGAACATTTAATAACCCTAACAAGAGCATAAAAATCGATAGGATAAGAATTATTCCTTTTAAAATCATAGAACACCCAGCATAAAAAGAGCTAATAAAAATGAAAGAACTCCAACACTCATCCAGATATACATTTCTTTGTAATTTTTGAACTTATATGAATTTATTGCAAGAAAGCAACAAAATATTGGAGCAACCACTAGCACCCCATAACCAACTAAAATTGCTAGTGGAATAAAGGCAAGCAGTAGAAAAACTTGTAGTAAAGTTTTGTTCATGAATATATAAAACTATTATTTAAAACTATTGTCAATCTTGGTTTTCAATTTCTAATACCTCTTGAGATGCAGAATAAATTTGAGTTTGAATTTCAGAGATTGTTTGATTTAGTTGAGTTTTATAATTATTTAAAGCTCTTACTGAATCATCCATCAAAATCATTTGGGTTTCGAGCGCTCTTAAAGCTATTTCTAAATCATTAATTTCTGAATTAGTTTTTAAAAGATCTGATAAATCTTTTGAAGTGCTCACGATATCTTCTTTATTAGATTCTATCTTTTTAGATGCTTCTTTTATTGAAATTTCTATATTTTTTATAGAGCCATTAATTTTATTTGTAGTTTCTGTTAATTTAGTTATATTCACTTTATTTCTTTTATTACTTAGATCCCAAAGTTTTCTTACCTCTTTATCAAGAAACTGAATGGATGCTGATATATCAGTAAGTGAGTCATTGTTAATCTCATCAGCAATATTTATTTGCTCTTCGATAACGATTAGTCTTTCATTGATAGAGTTTAATGATTCTTTATTAGATTTAGATTCAATATTTTGCCAAATACCCAACGCTAGAATACTCATAAAAACTAAAACATATAAAAAACCTACAAATAGACCGCCTGATGTCTTTTGTTTTAGATATGCCGGCGATGATTTATTTGGTTTCATTGTTTGATTCATGTATTAATTATTAAAAAAACTACTTTATAATATATTTTACATTAACTATTTAGATAAATATGAATTTAGATTTCTCAGATGACCAAAAATTCCTTCAAAGTGAAGCCCGAAAGTTTTTAGAAAAAGAAGGCTCTATTAATAGGAGTAGAAAAGTTCTTGAGGATAAGCAGAGCATAGACAAAGAGTTATGGAACAAGATAGTTGAATTAGGATGGACTGGCATAAGAATACCTGAGGAGTATGGAGGATTGGGCTTGGGTCACCTTGAATTATGTGTTGTGGCAGAAGAGCTCGGAAGATACTTAGCTCCTGTACCCTTCTCATCTTCAGTTTATTTATTTACAGAAGCAATTATTAAATATGCAAGTGAAGAAGTTAAACAAGAAATTCTTCCAAGATTAATATCAGGAGATATTATTGGAACTTTAGCGGTAACAGAAGATCTTTTTGCTCCTTCAAAAACTAATATTAAAACATTAACTGATAATAACCTTTTAACTGGAAGAAAAATTGCTGTTCCTGATGCTGGAATAGCTACACATTCACTAGTTGTTTCAAATTCTACCTCTGGCATATGCATAAGGTTGGTTGATCATTCTTCTGATTCAGTAATTATTGAGCATCAAGATACGATAGATGAAAGTAGAGGTCATTTTTCAGTTGAATACAACAATACTCCAAGCATACTAATTGGCGATGATTCAAATGGCTGGGATTTCTATGAGAACCTTTTAGACCAAGCAGCAGTTTTATTTAGTTTTGAACAAATTGGTGGCTCTCAAGCCTCATTAGATATGGCAACAAGTTATGCAAAAGAAAGATATGCATTTGGGAGACAAATTGGTTCCTTTCAGGCAATTAAACACAAATTAGCTGATATGTATGTTGCTATAACATTAGCTAAATCAAATTCATATTATGCAGCATGGGCTTTGTCTACAGACTCATCAGATCTATCTGTTGCATCAGCAACTGCAAGAGTAAGTTCAACCAAAGCTTTTCAACTTTGTTCAAAAGAAAATATTCAAACTCACGGAGGAAATGGTTTTACTTGGGAGTATGACTGTCACCTCTATTACAAAAGGTCTAAGCTTCTGTCGGTAAATATCGGCTCATTGCCGAACTGGAAAGAAAAATTAGTTAGCGGCTTAGAAAAATCAAACACATATTAGGAAGTAAAAATGGATTTTAATGACACAACAGAACAAGCTCAATTTAGAAAAACCTGCAGAGAATGGCTTGAACAAAATGCAGAACCAAAATCAAGTAGCAGTAGAGAAAGTTTTTCTGATATAGATTTTTTAGAGGTTGCCAAACAGTGGCAAAAGAAAAAATATGATGCAGGCTGGGCAATGCTTCATTGGCCAAAAGAATATGGAGGAATTGCTGCATCACCAATAGAAAGAATTATTTGGGCAGAAGAAGAATCAAAATTTAATGTACCAAGAGGTATATTTGAAATTGGGCTTGGTATGTGTGGCCCAGTAATGATGGAGTATGCAACCGATGAGCAAAAAGAAAGATTTTTACCATCAATGGCTGAAGGTACTGAAATATGGTGTCAGTTATTTTCAGAGCCATCTGCAGGGTCTGACGTTGCAGGCCTAAGAAGCAAGGCTACACAAGATGGTGATAATTGGATAATAAATGGCCAAAAAGTATGGACTTCTGGTGCTCATTTTTGTGATTACGGCATCTTGGTTGTGAGACATGATCCAAATCTTGAAAAACACAAAGGTATGACTTTTTTCTTTGTTGATATGAAATCTCCAGGAATTGAGGTCAAGCCAATAAAACAAATAACTGGAGGTTCTAGCTTTAATGAAGTGTATTTTACTGACGTTGTAATACCTGATTCTCAAAGACTAGGAGCTATCGGAGATGGTTGGAAGGTTGCAATTACAACTCTAATGAATGAAAGACTAGCAGTTGGAGATGCTAATGGTGCTGATGTAAAAGAAGCATTTAATTGGGCTAAAAAACAAGATGATTCTGGAGAATATCTAATTAATAATAGGGCTGCTAGAGAATCTATAGCTGACTGGTATTGTGAAGCTAATGGTCTTAAAAATACTAAATTAAGAACTATGTCTGCCCTTTCTAAAGGTGAAACACCTGGCCCTGAAGCATCTATAACCAAAATAGTAAGTGCTAATAAGCTTCAAGATATTGGTAATTTTGGAATTGACTCTTTAGATATGGCAGGAATGCTAAAACCAGAAAATAATGAAATACAAAGTTTTCAAAATGCTTGGCTTGGAGCCCCTGGTTTAAGAATAGCCGGAGGTACAGATGAAATTCTTAAGAATATTATATCTGAGAGAGTCTTAGGACTTCCTCAAGACCCAAGAGCAGATAAAGGTTTACCATTTAAAGATATACCATCTGGGAATTAGTTTAATATTAAGACTTAAGCTGAGGAAATAAAAGAACATCCCTTATTGATGTTTGATTGGTAATCATCATAACGAGACGGTCTATGCCTATTCCCACTCCAACCGCAGGCGGCATTCCATGCTCTAATGCAATAATGTAATCTTCATCATAAGACATCGCCTCTTTATCACCTGTATCTTTTGCTTTTACTTGCTCTTTAAACCTCTCAGCCTGATCATCAGGATCATTTAGCTCGCAAAAACCATTGGCAATCTCTTTTCCACCAATAAATAGTTCAAATCTATCTGCTATGTTTGGATTTTCATTATTTCTTCTTGATAGTGGAGAAACCTCAACAGGGTAACCTATGACAAAGGTTGGTTGGATAAGCTTATCTTCTACTGTTGACTCAAATAGCTCTAAAAGCTCTTTACCTCCAAGCTTATTTATATCTTCTTTGCTAATGTTTTTATTTTCTTCAAGGACAAGATCTGTAAGGTTACATTTTCTAAAATTAGACAAATCAATTTCATCATTACCCCACATCACTTTATGCCCATCATTGATTTCATCTGAAGCTGATTTAATCATATTTTCAGTAAACTCTATTGTTTTTTCCAGTGTTGTAAAAGCCTCATAGTATTCCAGCATTGTAAATTCTGGGTTATGTCTTGTAGAAAGACCTTCGTTTCTAAAGCTTCTATTTATCTCAAAAACGCGCTCAAAACCACCAACAAGCAACCTTTTTAAATATAACTCTGGAGCTATTCTTAAAAATAACTCTCTATCTAATGCATTGTGTTTAGTTACAAAGGGCCTTGCAACAGCCCCTCCAGGGATTGGATGCATCATAGGAGTTTCTACCTCAATAAAATCTCTATTTTTTAAAGAATTTCTTACAGATTCAATAATCTTGGTTCTATTAATAAAAACTTCTTTAGAATCCTCATTACTCATTAAATCTAAGTATCTTTGCCTGTATCTGGTCTCGATATCTGAAAGGCCTTTAAATTTGTCAGGCATAGGTCTAATAGACTTTGTAATTAAAATAACATCACTAGCCTCGATCGTAAGTTCATCAGTTCGGGTTTTAAATAATTTACCCTTCACACCGATAATATCGCCAAGATCCCAGGTTTTGAAATCTTCATAAAGTTCTAAGGGAACTGTATTCTTACTTACATATATTTGGATATCTCCACTAGAGTCTCTTATTGTTGCAAAACTTGCATTGCCCATAACACGCATAAGAACTACTCTGCCAGCAACTGAAATATTTTCTATGTTTTTTTCTACCAACTCTTCTTTAGTAAAAGTGCTATTTTGAGAGTGAATATCTGAAGCATAGTTTTCTTTTAAAAAATTATTTACATATGCTTTTTTATTATTTCTAAGGACTTCAAGCTTTTTTCTTCTTTCCTCAATGATTCCCTCTTCGCCACCTATATTTTCTTCTGACATTTAAACTCCTGCTTTTAAACTTGTTTTCATAAACTCATCAAGATCGCCATTGAGAACTGCTGATGTATTTCCCGTTTCATAACCCGTTCTTAAATCTTTTATTCGTGATTGGTCGAGAACATAAGATCGAATCTGGCTTCCCCATCCTATATCTGACTTACTTTCCTCAAGTGTTTGTCTCTCTTCATTCTGTTTTTGTAATTCTAACTCGTATAGCTTTGATTTTAATTGTTTAAGTGCACTTTCTTTATTTTTATGTTGCGATCTTCCACTTTGACACTGGGTTACAACGCCACTTGGTATGTGAGTAAGCCTAACTGCCGAATCTGTTTTATTAACATGTTGTCCGCCAGCTCCAGACGCCCTATAGGTATCAATTCTAATATCTGCATTGTTAATATTAATTTCAATAGAATCATCAACTTCGGGTGATATAAAAACAGATGCAAAAGAGGTGTGACGCCTGCTACCAGAATCAAATGGTGATTTTCTTACCAGCCTATGAATGCCTGTTTCAGTTCTAAGCCAGCCATATGAGTGATCGCCGCTGACATGAAGAGTAGCTGACTTTATGCCTGCAATTTCTCCGTGTGATATTTCTGTTATATCAATATCAAAACCTCTATTTTCTGCCCATTTGGAATACATTCTTAATAACATCTCCGCCCAATCTTGAGCTTCAGTCCCTCCAGAGCCAGACTGTATTTCTACATATGCTGATGCTGGATCCATTTTATTAGTAAACATTCTACTGAACTCTAAACTGGAAACAGCCTCTTCGAGCACTAAAAAATCCTTAGCTATTTCTTCTATTGATTTCATATCAGATTCACTTTCTGCAATTTCAAGAAATACCAAGCCATCAGATACTCTCTCTTCTACGGATTTAAAATTTACAAGTGATTTCTCTATTGCTGTTTTTTCTTTGCTAATTTTTTGCGATAGCTCAAGATCAGACCACACCTCTTCTTTTGAAAGATCAGACTCGATCTGTTCAAGCCTTTGCTCTTTAGATGAAACATCAAAAATACCTTCCCTTATTTCATTTAACCGATTTTTTAAATTACTAAGACTTGATTTTAATTCTATGGAATCCATTTCTATTTATTATGCGAGGTTATAAATTCAAAAATTGCATCTTTAGATGCTGGAAAATTATATATTTTTTCTTTTTTATCAAAAATAACAGATAGAGAATCCGGAGTATCTTTTATTTTAAGACCTGCATTATGAATAACATCAGGAAATTTTGCAGGATGAGCTGTTGAGAGTATTACAGTTTTTCCTTCAAGCTTATCCTTAAGCTGCTCAACCGCCTTAGAGGCAACAGCTGTGTGAGGATCCATTAAGTAATTGAAATCAGTATATGAGTCTTTCATAGCGTTAACAGTAGAAAAATCATCAACACAATAACTTAAAAATAAGTCTTTTGATTTACTCCACATACTATCTTCTATTTTTATAGGAATCTCTGGGAAATCTGAATAAAATTTCATACATGATTTAGCATTCCTATTAGTGTAAAAATCATAAACCAGTCTCTCAAAATTACTAGCAATACTAATATCCATACTTGGAGACACAGTCTCCGAGACTTTTTGCTTCGAGTAATCATTATTAGAAAAAAATCTATGTAGAATATTATTATCATTGACAGCAACTAAGATCTTATTTAATGGCATCCCCATTTTATGAGCAGAGTAACAAGCAAAAACATTACCAAAGTTTCCAGTTGGTACTGAAAAGTTTAGCGGTTCTTTAAATTCTGAAATTTTTAACGATGCGTAAAAATAGTAACAAATCTGGCCAATTATCCTAACCCAATTAATTGAATTTACTGCAAGAAGAAATTGATCATTTTTAAGAAATGGCCTTTCACTAAAGGCTTTTTTTACGATCGTCTGACAATCATCAAAGGTTCCATCAATTAATAAAGTATATACATTAGGGCTGTCTACCGTTGTCATCTGCCTTCTTTGAACGTCTGACATATTGCCTTCGGGTAATAAGATGAAGCTTTTAATAGAATCAAACCTTTTACATGCATCTATTGCGGCAGAACCGGTATCCCCTGAGGTGGCACCAAATACGATAGCTGTTTTATTCTGTCTATTTAATGACATATTAAAAAATGCGGCTGCAAGTTGAAGGCCAAAATCTTTAAACGCAGCGGTTGGGCCATGAAAAAGCTCTAAAATTGCATTTGATTCATCTAAATTTTGTATTTTTACTAAATTTTCTTCAGAGAAGTTATGCCATGTAGAGTTTAGGAGCTCAGTTACCTCTTCATCTGAGAAGGATGATTTGGTGAATTTTGGAACTATATAATTTGCAATATCGCTAAATGTTTTTAAAGTTCTCAAATGATCTAAGTCTACTTGAGGCCATTCATTTGGCATAAATAATCCACCATCACTTGCAAGACCTTGCATCAAAACTTCTTCAAAAGTCCTGTTATTATCTCCGCCTCTGGTGCTGTGGAATAACATTACTATTCAGCTTCTATTCTTATTGATCTTACTGCTTTGACTGAGTCTAACTCTAGTAACTCTTTTTGTAATTCAGCATGATCATGTTCCTTGAATGGGTCTGTAATTAAAATAATTGGTACAGAATTTTTGCCATGATCTTCTTTTTGAACTATTGACTCAATTCCAACTTTTTTTGATGCCAACATTGATGTTATTGAAGCCATTACACCAGGCTTATCTTCTGCTTCAAGATAAAAATAATATTGAAAAACTAAATCATTAAAATTATTTAATTTATATGTTGTTTTAACTTTTTGACTCTCATCAGATGAGACATCAGGGCAGTTAGATAAATGCACTAAGTCAGATATGAGACCAGAAGCAGTTGATTCTTGGCCTGCTCCAGAACCAGCAATATGAATTTTGCCAATTAAATCTGTATCGATTTCCATTCCATTTCTAACACCCGTTAAGTTAGCTAAATGGGAGGACTTTCTAATAAGCGCCGGGTGCGCCCTAAGCTCTAAAGACTCATTTTCAAGTTTAGCCACCGCCAAATGTTTAATCGTATAACCCATATCACTTGCATATGTAAAATCACTTTTTTCAATGCTTGTTATACCTTCGATATAAAAATCTTCAGGCGGAAGGGGTGTGCCAAAAGCTATTGAAGATAAAATTCCAATTTTATGGGCAGCATCCATACCTTCAATATCAAATGCAGGATCTGGCTCTGCATAACCCTCTTTTTGAGCTAATTCTAACGTGGGTTTAAATTCACTTCCTTCTTCCATATTGGAGAGAATAAAATTAGAAGTTCCATTCAACATCCCTGATATTTTTGAAATATTGTTTGCAGCTAATTCTTCACTAAGAAGTTTTATTATTGGAGTACCTGCGCAGACAGCTGCTTCAAAAAGAACTTTAACCCCATTTTTATTTGCAGCGTTGAATATTTCATCTCCATGATGAAATATGACAGCCTTATTAGCAGTGATTACATGTTTTTTGTTGCTTATAGCCTTCAATATTAGCTCTCGGGCAACATCAACACCACCAATAAGCTCAACAATTACATCTACATCACAATCAACAACTTCAAATATGTCTCTCAATATTTTTGTATCTCCAGGATTGCATTTAGGATTGTCTCTTCTTGCACCAATGACTTTTACTTCAAAAGAACATCCAGAATTTAACTTGATTGCATCTGCATTATCATTAAGAGCCTTGAACATTCCAGTAGCAACATTACCCCATCCGCATATACCTATATTTAATGATTTCATTTTATTTCCATTGAAAAAAAGTTTTTAATCCCTCTAATTGCTTGTTTAATTCTATGCTCATTCTCAATTAATGAAAATCGAACATACTCATCTCCATTTATTCCAAATCCAGCCCCTGGAGACACAGCAACGTTAGCATTTTCTATTAGTAACTTACTAAATTCTAATGAGCCTAGATGAAGATATTTATCAGGAATCTTTGCCCAAACAAACATTGTAGCAAGTGGCTTTTGAACATCCCAGCCTATTCTGTTTAATCCATTGCAAAGCTCATCTCTTCTTGATTTGTACATAGAGCATATATCAATAACATCTTGATCACAGTCATTGAGAGCCTTGATAGCAGCAACTTGGATAGGAGTAAAAGTGCCATAATCCATATAGGATTTTATTTTAGTTAGCGCTTGAACTAATTTTTTATTGCCACAACAAAACCCTACTCTCCATCCAGGCATGTTGTAAGATTTGGATAATGTAAAAAATTCAACTGCAATGTCTTTAGCTCCATCAACTTCAAGAATGGATGGCGCCTTATAGCCATCGAAAACAATGTCAGCATATGCCAAGTCGTGCACAATCCAGATATCATACTTTTTTCCAATTTCAACAATTTTCTTAAAAAAGTCCAGGCCGGCTGACTGTGTTGTTGGGTTAGAAGGAAAATTGATAATTATCATTTTAGGTTTTTTTATACCGTTTTGAATGGCTGATTCAATATCAACCAAAAAGCTGTCAAGATTTTCACACAAAGGTATTGAACGAAGGTTTGCACCAGCAATTACCACCCCATAAGAATGAATTGGGTATGTGGGTGATTGCACTAAGACATCATCATTATCTGAAAGAGTTGCAAGTGAGAGATGCGCAATACCCTCTTTTGATCCCATACAAGTAACAATTTCATTATTAACATCCAAATCAACTGAATATTTTCTTGAGTACCAATTACTTATAGCTTCTCTTAATTTTGGCAGGCCTGCTGATTGTGAATATCTATGAGTTGATGGGTTGCTAACAGCTTCAATTAATTTTTCAACAATTACACTAGGAGTAGCCTGATCTGGATTTCCCATTCCAAAATCAATAACATCCTCACCATTTGATCTTGCAATCTGTTTTAGCTTATTAATTTGAGCAAAAATATATGGAGGTAGCTTTTCTGCATTAGTAAAATGTTGGTCTGGCATGATTTACGTTTTGATTTGTAAAAGCAATTCCTCAGGTGAAACATAGCCAGGAATTAAATCTCCATCTGGAGTTATTATTGCAGGGGTCCCATTGATGCCAAGCTTTTGTCCAATAATATAATGTCTTGCAATTGGCTGCTCATCACAAAATTCTAGATTCATCTTTTTGTCGTTTTTTAAGTCGGTCATGGCTTGCTTAGGATCTTTTGAGCACCATGCACCTACCATCTTTGTAAAAGTCTGAGTTCCAATACCTGATCTTGGGAAAGCTGCATATTTTATAGTTATGCCAGCTTGATTGTACTCATCAATTTGTGAATGAAGTTTTCTACAATAGCCGCAATCAACATCAGTAAAAACAGTTATTGAAAATAATTCATTACTTGACTTAAAGGTTATGAGCTCGTTTGATGGGATAGAATTTAGAATATCAGAACGTCTTCCTTTAATTTCTTCTTTTGTGATGTTTGTGATATCACTTGCACCAATTTTATACATATCACCATATATAAAAAAACTACCATCCTCTGAAACATATATAGGCTGAAGGTCGCCATAATAAACTTTATAGATCCCTTTGAAAGAAGATGGCTCTATGCTCTCAATACTTGCGTCAGGAGGTAAGATATTTTTTAAGTTAGATGCAATTAAAGCTTCATCTGAAAAAGCAAAGTTACTAAACAATATAAATATATATAACAAATTACGTATTTTCATTTTTAACCTCTAGGGTGATGTTTTTTAAGGATTTCACCTAATCTTTTTTTAGCAATGTGAGTATATATTTGCGTTGTTGATAAGTCACTATGTCCAAGCAAAATCTGAACAGATCTAAGGTCCGCACCTCTATTTAACAGGTGTGTAGCAAATGCATGTCTAAGCGTGTGAGGTGAAATAGATTCTTTGAGATTCTCTTTTCTTAAATAAAGTTTAATTCTATTCCAAAAAGCACCACGAGTTATCTTCTTTCCTCTATTACTTAAAAAAATTTCATTGGAATTAATATCTTTTCTGTCTTGAAGATAGATATTTAGATGGTCTGCAGCTATCTCTCCATAAGGTATTAATCTTTCCTTTGAACCTTTACCCATTACTTTAGCTATCAGCCTGTTACAATCAACATCTGTAATTTTTAGGTTTATCAATTCAGAAATTCTCATACCCGTTGCATACAGCATTTCAATCATGGCCCTATCTCTTCTTCCAATAAAACTATCAAGACTAGGACTTTTTAAAAGAAGCTCTACTTCTTTTTCAGACATAGATACAGGTAAATACTTTTCCTGCCTTACCATATCAATATCCTCAACTGGGGATAATAAAATATGTTTCTTTTTTAATAAAAATATGAAAAAAGACTTGATAGTTGATATTTTTCTATTTACTGAAGAGCTTTTTAAGCCACTTTTAAACAAATGAGCTATATATTGATTTATATTACTTTTGGTTGTTTTTGCGAGCGGTATATCAGGATACTTTTCAACCCAAGCAGCAAATGAAGAAATATCATTTTTGTAAGATTGAACGGTGTTTTGTGAAAGCCCTTTTTCAATATATAAAGAATCTAAAAAGGATTCAATTAAATGATCCTTTTTGATATCTTTTGGCATTTACTTATCGAGTCTTTCTTTGATTCTTGCAGATTTACCTGATCTATCTCTTAGATAAAATAATTTTGCTTGACGAACATCGCCTTTTCTTTTGACTACAATAGAATCAATCATTGGGCTATGCGTTTGAAATGTTCTCTCAACTCCAATACCGCTAGAAATTTTTCTAACAATAAAAGATGCATTGAGGCCGCCTTGTTTAACACCCATTACAACACCCTCAAAAGCCTGGAGTCTTGTTCTGTCTCCTTCTTTAACCTTTACAGATACAACAACAGTATCACCAGGTCTAAATGAAGGAAGATCTGTTTTAATTTGTTTTTTTTCAAAATCACTAACAATCTGGGCAGGTGACCTTTCAACAGTTGATATGACAGGCGCTGTTTCTTCAGCTTCTTCAGCTACAACTTCTTCAGCAGGAGCCTCTTCAGCTACAACTTCTTCAGC
>JABBBT010000005.1 GCA_018607365.1 SAR86 cluster bacterium | reverse complement strand
TCATGTGTAATTTATATAGTTAATTTTGAAATTTACAAGATAAAATCTAAAAAAATATTTCATATTAGTTTATATTCAAGCTTTTTAAAATATGGCATTAAAAGGTTCCAGTTTTGAACCAATAGCTCCACCAATTTTTTAATACGTATAATTTTTACATTTAATTTATATATTTTTTGATATAGTAGTCATATGAAAATAGGAGTTCCAAAAGAGATTAAAAACAATGAGTTCAGAGTTGCTTTAACACCAACCTCAGTTCAAATTTTAGTTGATCAATCCCATGACGTTTATGTCCAAGCTTCAGCTGGCAATGGTATTGGTTTTACAGACGAAGACTATATTAATTCTGGTGCTGTTATCTTAAATACAGCAAAAGAAGTTTTTAATTCAGCTACTTTAATTGTAAAAGTTAAAGAACCTATGCCATCAGAGTTTAAGTATTTAACTAAAGATCATACTTTGTTCGCATATCTTCACTTAGCTGGTGAGCCCAAACAGGCTGCTGATTTAATCGCAACAGGCGTAACAGGTATTGCTTATGAAACTGTAACAGCTGACGATGGCTCTATGCCTCTATTGGCTCCTATGAGCGCCATAGCAGGGCAGTTAAGTGTAATTGTAGGCTCATATCATCTATTAAAGCCAAATCAAGGCATGGGGACTCTAATTGGCGCATTTGCTGATATTCAGCCAAGAATTGTTACAGTTATTGGCGCAGGTATTGCTGGGACTGAGGCAATTGATAAGGCTATTTCAAATAAGGCGTATTTAAAAATTATAGATTTATCTGAAAAAAGGCTTAATGAATTGGAAGCTATTTATGGTAATAAAAATGTTGAATATATCCTTTCAACAGAATCAGCTATTAATGAGGCAATAAAAGATTCTGATTTAGTTATTGGGGCTGTTTATGTTGTTGGCAAGCAAGCACCTAAAGTCATTAAAAATAGCATGCTAGAGAATATGAAACCAGGAGCGGTCATGGTGGATATATCTATAGATCAAGGTGGATGTTTTGAGTCTAGTAAGCCTACAACTCATGATGAGCCAACTTATCTTTATAACGGAGTATTGCATTATTGCGTTACTAATATGCCTGGAGCTGTACCACTAACTGCAACAGAGGCTTTAAATAAAGCCACTTTATCTTATGTTCTTGAACTAGCTAACAAGGGAATTGAATTGGCCTTGAGTGAAAATATTCATTTAGCAAATGGTTTAAATATCAAAAATGGTGAGATCGTTCATGATGCTGTAAGAGACGCTCTTGCTTCTTAAATTATCTAATTCTTTAAAAGGTATCTTAATTTTAGCAGTACTCCTTGTTCCGTTATCAGCCTCAGCTCAATATAAAAATACTAATGGTATAGCTATAGATAAACCTTTCTCTGATTTACTTAAATGGCAGAGAAACCAAGAAGACCCTGAGACCATAGCCATTGAAATATCTTCTGAATGGAAATCATTTGATTTATCCAAGGAAGATAATTATTCAATATGGATCGGACACTCAACCTTTTTAATTAAAAAAAATGGTTTAACCGTCCTTACCGATCCTATATTTTCTAAAAGAGCATCTCCATTTAAAAATTTTGGTCCCAAAAGGCTTATCCCCCCGGCAATAAGTATTAATGAACTTCCAAATATTGATGTAGTAACCATTAGTCATAATCATTACGATCATCTTGATATAAGCTCACTGGAATCTTTATTTAAATTAAACCCTAGTGTTATTTTTTTAATTCCAATGGGTGATAAGGATATTTTTGATAAAAAAGGTATCAAAAATGTATATGAGTTTGAGTGGTGGCAATCAAAAGTTATAAATAAAATGCAATTTACATTTACACCTGTGCAACACTGGTCTGCTAGAGGTCTTTTTGATAAAAATGATAGTTTGTGGGGTGGTTGGTATTTGCAATCTAGTGATTATGGTATTTATCATGCTGGTGATACTGGATATTCAAAAGATTTTATTAAAACAAAAGAAAAACTAGGCTCACCTAAATATTCGTTTATTCCAATAGGAGCCTATGAGCCAGAATGGTTTATGGCTGCTAGTCATGTAAATCCTGAAGATGCAATTCAAATAATGCTTGATTTAGAATCTGAATATAGTTTTGGAATGCACTGGGCAACCTTTACGCTTACTGATGAAGATACAATTGAACCTCAACTAAGGCTAAACAAAGCATTGCAAAAAGCAAATTTAACTAATTTTAGAACCCTTATTCCTGGGACATTTATTCGTCTAGAATAGTCACTATTTTGTAGTTACACTATGGAGTGTGAAATTTATAATTTTTTAATTTAAGGAGCGATTTATGTTTAATCACATTATGGTAGGGGCAACTGATATAGAGGCATCTAAAAAGTTTTATGACGCTACACTCGGAGTATTAGGAGCAAAGCCAGGATATCAACACATTGGACATAATGGCGTTGTTAGATATATGTATTTCCTAGATGGCGGCACCTTTATGATAACTGAGCCTTTAGATGGTAATGTTGCTACTCATGGTAATGGCGCAACTATTGGCTTTAAGGCACCAGACACAGAAACTTGTGATGAATGGCATAAGGCTGGAGAGGAAAATGGTGGCATTACTTGTGAAGATCCTCCAGGAGTTAGAGAGGCTGGTGGCATGAAAGCATATTTGGCTTACTTAAAAGACCCATCAGGTAACAAGATTTGCACTATGATTAACTTGAAATAGTATTCATCTTGCTGGCATTATGAAATTATCTATTTATTACATTGATGCGTTTACAAATTCTTTATTTTCTGGAAACCCAGCTGCAGTAATTTTTTCTAACCTTGATAATTCAAAGGTGATGCAAAATATTGCTGCAGAAAATAATCTTTCAGAAACAGCATTTATTAGTTATAGAGATAATAAATATTTTATAAGATGGTTTGCACCAGAGTGTGAAATTGACTTGTGTGGTCACGCAACACTTGCTTCAGCTCATGTATTTTTTAACTATATAAACACTGATACTGATATATTTGAGGTACATTCGAAACGAAATGGTGTCCTTAAGGTATTTAAGAATGAAGATGCTCTTTATTTAGATTTTCCTACAGATCAACTTTTTCCATCAACTCAACATAATGAAGTCTTTAATTCAGTTGGAATATCTCCCATAGATCTTTACGAGGGTAGGGATGATCTATTGGCTATTTTTGAAAACAAATCAGATATTGAAAACTTAAATCTTAATGTCGAAGCTATAAAAAATATTGATAAAAGAGGTCTTATTGTAACTGCTCCAGGCGATGACTGTGATTTTGTTTCTAGATGCTTTTTCCCATCAACGGGTGTTATTGAAGATCCAGTTACTGGTTCAGCTCATACATCTCTAATTCCTTATTGGAGCAAAAAACTCAACAAGAACAAGCTTATTGCAAAACAATTATCGCAAAGAGGAGGGGTTTTATTTTGTGAACATAAAAACGATAGAGTCCACATTGGAGGCAATTCAGTTCTATATTTGAAAGGCGAAATATTTATTTAATCTTTTTGCATTTTAGGTGTTGACAATAAAATTCATAGGTGTAATATTACTAGACCAACTTGATTCCGACTAACGATCAACTGCAGACGGGAAGTAGGGAGAATCGAAGAGGTAGAGCCCATAGGGTGAAAGCGTTTATAAGAGTCGGCGATAAAAAAGAGCTTATAAACCCACCAAGATTTCAAGAGAAAGAAATCAAGGAGCTAAAGATAATCTCACTTTAGACCCCTAAGGATCTCGAATTAAAAAGACAGAGCTAGCCTCTGTTTTTTTTCGTCTGGAGTTTCTACCCTAGGAACTTAATCATCACACCTGCAGCAACAGCAGACCCAATAACGCCAGCAATATTTGGACCCATGGCATGCATAAGTAGATGGTTTTGGGAGTTGTATTCTAAACCTACTTTATTAACAACTCTTGCAGCCATAGGAACTGCTGATACGCCAGCAGCACCAATAAGAGGATTTATTTGATCTTTATTAATTAGGTTCATAATTTTTGCAACAATAACTCCAGATGCAGTGCCTATAGCAAAGGCAATCATACCAAGAATAAGTATTCCTAGAGTTTCAGGAGTAAGAAATTTATCTGCAGCTAATTTAGAACCCACTGCAAGCCCTAGAAAAATAGTAACTATGTTAATCAATGAGTTCTGAGCAACGTCACTAAGCCTATCAACAACAAGTGATTCCTTCATAAGGTTTCCTAAACATAGCATACCCAGAAGAGGTGTTGCACTCGGAAGCAAAAGACCAACAAGCAGCAAGAGCATTATAGGAAACACTATTTTTTCAGATTGTGAAACATCTCTTAACTGAACCATTGATATCTGTCTTTCTTTTTGAGTTGTAAGGGCCTTCATTATTGGCGGCTGTATAAGTGGAACAAGGGCCATGTATGAATAAGCAGCAACTGCTATAGCGCCAAGAAGCTCAGGTGCTAATATAGAAGAAACATATATAGCAGTAGGACCATCAGCTCCTCCAATAATGCCTGTTGCGGCAGCCTGTTTTAATGTAAATTCAATTACCCCAAAATAATCCAAAGTAAGAGCACCCATCACTGTGGCAAAAATACCAAACTGGGCTGCAGCACCCAGAATGAGTGTTTTAGGGTTTGCTAGAAGGGGACCAAAGTCTGTCATAGCACCAACACCCATAAATATCAAAAGAGGAGCAATTCCTGTGCCAATTGAGACTTCATAAAATGTATACAAAATACCTGGTTTATATCCAAGATTTTGAGCCTCGTTATTTATAGCAATCAAATCGGTATATGAGACATCCTTTAATGTCATCGCAAGATCCTGATTTGAGCTAAAAAATTTTTCAAGTATTATTCCAATATGATCAGAATTATTGAGATAAATTAATTTTTCAATGGGGCTTAGCGCAAGACCAATTTCTGGAATATTGGTTAGGATTGCTCCAAACCCAATAGGTAGAAGAAGTAGTGGCTCAAATTTTTTGTTTATAGCCAAGTAGAGCAAGAGAAGACCAACAAAAATCATTATTGATTGATTGAATGTCAGACTAAAAATCCCCAATGTGCTTATAAAATCAAAAAAACTCATTACTAAATTACCTCAAACAAAGGATCGCCAACGTTGACCTTATCACCATTACTAACAAATAGATTAATAATACTCCCTGCATGAGGCGTTTTTATTGTTGTTTCCATTTTCATGGCCTCCAGAACAATAACAGTATCATCTTCTTTAACATCATCTCCTTTACCTTTAATAATTGAGAATATATTGCCACTAAGCGGCGCTCTAATAATTTCACCATTTTCTTTTTGATGATTGGGACTATCAGTAATTTCTTTTGTGCCATGACTTTGATTGAGTATTTCTGGCTTGTCAGTTTTAGAATACTTAACCATGTAGTCCTTACCGTCTATAGATACATTATAAAAATTATCTTCTTTAGTAGTGAATTCTAATGGTGGCTTTTCAAAATAATATGCATTATCGATATTTTCAAAAAATTTAATACCAACCTCTGGGAAGAGAGCATATGTCAAAATGTTTTCTTCAGTTTCTTCTATAGAAATTTTCTTCTCGCCTATTATTTTTTTGAAAGACTCTTTTGTTTGATTAAATTCATCATTACCTAAAAGATTAGCAGGTCGACATGTTACTGCTGAATCACCCTTAAGGATATTTTCCTGAAGGTCGACATCTACTGGGGCAGGGGTTGCTCCATACTCTCCTTTTAAAAGAGCAGCAGTTTCTTTGGTAATTGTTTTATACCTTTTACCGCTAAGAACATTTATGACAGCTTGAGTCCCTACAATTTGTGATGTTGGAGTTACTAATGGTATGTAACCTAGATCAGATCTAACTTTTGGTATCTCATCAATAACTTCATCAAATCTATCAATTGCATTTTGTTCTTTTAATTGATTCTCAAGATTTGTTAACATACCTCCAGGAACTTGCGACGAAATTATTCGAGCATCAACTCCTCTAAGAGAGCCCTCAAACTCAGAATACTTTTTTCTTATTTTTCTAAAATGTGTAGCTATTGGAACCAGGCTATCTAGATCTATATTTGTATCAAATTGTGTCTCTTGGAGAATACCTACAAGTGTTTCTGTTGCAGAGTGACCGTAAGTCATACTCATTGACGATATAGATGTGTCAACATTATCTAAACCAGCCTCGATACATTTAATCGCAGTTGTTGTAGACATTCCGGTTGTTGCATGACTATGAAGATGAAGCGGAATATCAATTTCTTCTTTCAGCTTTGATACTAGATCAAACCCAACATATGGATCTAATAGACCAGCCATATCTTTTATTGCGATTGAATGACAGCCAAAGTCCTGAAGGCGATGTGAAAGATCAACCCATGTTTGAAGATTATGAACCGGACTTGTTGTATAGGATATTGTCCCTTGCGCATGACCATCAAATTCAATAACAGCTTTTAATGCTGTCTCCATATTTCTTGGATCATTCAATGCATCAAACACTCTAAAAACATCCACCCCATTTAATTTAGCTTTTTCAATAAATTTATAAACAACATCATCTGCATAATGCTTATAGCCTAATAAATTTTGGCCTCGTAATAGCATTTGCTGAGGCGTATTAGGCATATTAGATTTAATTTTTCTTATTCTCTCCCATGGATCTTCTCCTAAATACCTAATACATGAATCAAAAATTGCTCCACCCCATGATTCGACAGACCAATAACCAACTTGATCCATTTCATAAAGAATCTTTTCCATATCTTCATATCTTAATCTTGTTGCAAGCAAAGACTGATGAGCATCTCTTAATACAACGTCAGTAATACCAATTTTTTTTGAAATCATAATTTAAACTCTCTTATTGATTTGATTGATTATCCTCATATGATTATCAGAAATATTTGAAGATTCTGAGTTCTTATCTTGATTGGATTTTATATCAGGTAAATCTCTAAATATTAGAGACGAAAGGTTGATTAATAAAATTAGCAATCCAAGAAAAGTAAAAACAGTCATCATGCCTGTGAGCATGAGGTCTAAACCTTGTTCTATGACTAAGAAAAACTCCATATTAGGGAATGGTTGTGAAAAACAAAATAATTATAACAACAAATGAATGCAACATATATGGAAATATTATACAATAATACATATAATAACTCATATATGTAAATAATTTACATTATATTAATAAGAATAAGTTTATGAAAATTGCTATAAATGGTTTTGGAAGAATTGGAAAAAATATTGCTAGGCACTTAATTGCTAACAATTATTTATCTGCCCATGGTGGTGATCTAGAACTAGTTGCAATAAATGATCTTGGAAGTATTGAATCTAATGCTCATCTTCTTAAGTTTGACTCTCTTCATGGCCAAATACCTAATAATATTTCTTCAGATCCTAATGAAATTCTTGTTGATGAATCATCTATTAAATATTTCTCTCAAAGAGACCCATTAGACTTACCATGGTCTGATTTAGATATAGATATTGTATTTGAATGCACTGGTATTTTTACTGATAGAGATAGCGCTCAGAAACATTTAGATGCAGGCGCTAAAAAGGTTCTTATTTCAGCGCCTGCCCAAGATCCTGATAAAACAATTGTATTTGGAGTTAATCATGAAACTCTTTCAAGTGAGGATAGGATTATATCGAATGCATCATGTACGACTAATTGTCTTGCTCCTTTGGCTAAAGTGATTAATGATAACTTTACTTTAAAAAGCGGCTTAATTAATACTATTCACGCAAGTACAAATGATCAAAGCTTATTAGATGTTGCTCACTCTGATTTATACAGAGCAAGAGCTGCTTCAGCATCAATAATTCCGTCAAAAACAGGTGCAGCAAAGGCTATAGGATTAGTTATTCCTGAACTTGAAGGCAAGCTTAATGGAATGGCAACTAGAGTTCCTGTTTTAAATGTTTCTTTGTTAGATATGACTTTTGAGACTGAAAAAAAATTCTCTACACAAGAATTAATCGATTCAATTATTTTGGCATCAAGCACTAGTATGAAAGGTGTGTTGTCTATTTGTGATTTACCTTTGGTAAGCTCAGATTTTAATCAAAATGATTCATCCTGTATATTTGATCTCAATCATATCTACCAAATTGGCAATCAAACTAAAATATTAGCCTGGTATGACAATGAGTGGGGATTTTCAAAAAGAATGCTTGAAATGAGCTTATATATTAAAAATCTCTCAGAGATTTCTTTAAAAGAAATTGCATAAAGCTAAAAACATCTTCATTGGCACTGCTTTATGTATTAATATGCTTACGTTATGAACTTCACGCGTACTAAAATTATTTGCACAATAGGGCCAGCCACGCAGGATATTGGCTCACTTAGGCGTTTAAATAAACATGGCATGAATGTTGCTAGGATAAATATGTCTCACGCAACACACAAGTCTGCCAAAGCTGTAATAGATAAGATTCATAAAATTAATAATGATCCAAAATTTAATTACGGAAAGATAGGAATTCTATTAGATACACAAGGTCCTGAAATTAGAACTGGCGATACGGAACTGACGATGGATTTAAAAGTTGGTGATGAAGTGACACTTACTGTTAGAGACCAGGTTGATGTAGAAACCTCTTCAATAAAAATTAATTACAAAGATTTAATCAAAAGTGTGAGTGAGGGATCAAAAATATCTGTTGATAACGGATTAATTAATTTTAAAGTGCTATCCAAGGATGAGGAGACATTGCTTTGCAAGGTTCTTGATGGAGGAAAACTAGGTTCTAAAAGGCATGTAAATCTTCCTGGCGTTAGAGTTAATCTTCCATCAATAACATCGAAAGACCTTGATGATATAGAGTTTGGAATGAAGAATAATGTTGATTTCATAGCTTTATCATTTGTTAGAGATAGTGAAGATTTAGAAAAGCTTCAAAAAATACTAGATTCAAAAAAATCTAAAGCAAAGATAATAGCAAAAATTGAAAATCAAGAAGGTTTGGATAATATTCATCAAATAAGTAAAGCTTCATGGGGCGTCATGGTTGCAAGGGGAGACCTTGGTATTGAAACGAGTTTAACTGACCTACCTAATATCCAAAGAAGAATCATGCATGCTTGTGCAAAATGGGGGAGACGATCAATAGTTGCTACTCATCTGCTTGAATCAATGATTGAGAATCCAACTCCTACTAGAGCTGAAGTAACAGATATTGCAAATGCAATATATGAAGGTGCTGATGCAATAATGCTTTCTGGAGAAACCAGTGTCGGTAAGTATCCTATCGAGTGTGTGAAGTTTTTAAAATCTATTGCTTTGAAAACTGAAAAGTTTAAAACGTTGGGGTATGAAAAGAGTTTCTCACCAAATTCAGATTGGCAGCATATTGGCCTAGCAGCTAAAAATTTAGCTGAATCCATTGAAGCTGATGGCATTATTGCTATAACAAGAACTGGTAAAACAGCGCAATATATATCTAACTCCAAGCCAAATGGGATACCTATATTCACTTTCACCGGCAATAAAAAAACATTAAACCAATTAACTCTTGTTGGATCTACTGAATCTTTTTACCTTGCCAATCTATCCAATCACGAAAAAACTTTAGAAAATGTTTCAAAAATTTTAAAAAAATATTATGGCCGTGATGGAATGAAATTTATTATGGTTTCTAGTATTTTCTCTGAAGAACACTCTGAAGCTATTCAGATTATAAATATATAAAATGTTTGATACTTTTCTAGAAAGCACAATATTAATGTTTGTTGCTATAGACCCAATTTCATTGGTACCAATTTTTGCTGGTTTAACAACTGGGCTAACAAAAGATCAGGTAAGATCAATATACATAAGAGCATCCGCAGTTTCACTTATGGTTTTGTCTTCATTTTGGTTATTTGGTAATGCAATTCTTGATGTCATGAATATCAGCATGGATTCTTTTAGAATTATTGGTGGATTATTTTTGATAGTGATAGCTTTCCAGATGGTTTTTGAACAAAGGCAAGTTAGAAGGCAAAATACAGCTGATACCGCGATTGATGATGAAACAATTAAATCTATAGCTATTTTCCCTCTATCCATACCCTTAATAGCTGGGCCTGGAGCAATGGCAACTAGCCTTCTATTATCAAAAGAATCCTATGTTAATTTAACTGATGCAGCTATATCTTATTTACCTATTTTAGTTGTTATTTTTATGGCAACTCTTGCTATGTGGCTTTCATCAAAACTAGCTTCAAAATTAGGACCAACTATTATCACAGTTGTTCAAAAAATATTTGGTTTACTTCTTGGCGCACTTGCAATTGAGTTTGTTATAGAAGGAATAAGAAATTCTTTTAATTTAGTCTAAATATGCATAAAAATTCATTATATATACACTCTCTTTTATCAAAGGCTATAAAAAATAAAGGCTTTGCTTCATTTATTGTAAGTGGAGGCTCGAGTCCTATTAATATTTTCCAAGATCTCAATAGATCAGATCTTGATTGGGCCAATATAGAAGTCAGTTTGGTTGATGATAGGTCTGTTGATATGCATCATGATGACTCTAATGAAAAATTAATAAATGAAAAATTATTAGTAAATAATGCATCTGATGCATCTTTTGTATCTTTAAAATCAGAACCATCTAGAGTTTATAAGATAAATCAACCATATGACTTAATGTTATTAGGAATGGGGGAGGACGCTCATTTTGCATCATTATTTCCTTCTATGATTAAGTCAAATATAGAATATTTTAAAATTGATTCTATGCCTGAAATAATTTATACCCAACCGATGGGGAATCCGCTTCATGAGCGCATTAGCATGAATCTAGCCATGATTTTAAATTCGAAAAGTATTATTTTATTGGTTTCTAATTCCAAAAAGTCTGATTTAGTAACAGAGGCCCACACCAACAAAGATCTACCTTTATATTATTTATTAAATCAAAAAATAGTTGATGTTAAAATTTTAAAAACTTACTAGACTCTTGTTTTTTCTATATTTTTAATTACTTCATCTTTTCTATCGTCAAATCTTTTTCCAAATCTTGCCTGAACTGTAGCAGATAAAATATCAATAATTGCTAAATGAGCAAGTCTTGATGTCATAGGAATATGAAGATTATTTTCAAGATGTGTATGAATATGAAGGACAACATCTGAAAGTTTTGCTAGAGGAGAATTTTCTGAGGTAAGAGCAATTGTTTTTACCCCGTTCTTTTTTGCAACTTTAGCAGTTTCAACAATTTCAGTTGTTCTTCCAGTGAAAGAAATAAGTACTAATAGGTCTCCTTCCTTCATCATAGATGCAATCATCCTTTGATTAATATAGTCGGTATGAGCAACCACAGGCACACCAAATCTAAAAAATTTATGTTGAGCATCTAGCGCAACCGGGCCTGATCCACCCAAACCAAAAAAAGTAATGCTTTGAGCTGAGGCCAAAAAATCTGTAGCTTTATCGATTGCTACAGGGTTTAAGTTTTGTCCAACATTTACAATTGTAGATTGGATATCAGCCATAACTCTTTTAACAACTTCTGGAGTATCTTTGTCCACATTAAACCTATCTAACAAGTCATTAGTATTTGTTATTTCTTGGGCAATCTGTATTTTGAAAGCTGGATAACCATCAAACCCAAGTTTTTTACAAAATCTGTTAACGGTTGGCAGGCTGACCCCAGCATCGCTGGCAAGGGATGTGATGGATTGATTAATAACTTTTGATGGATTGTTTAATACAGATAAAGCAATCCACTTCTCTGACTTGCTGAGCTTAATCTCACCATTTACTAGGTTATCTAAAATCATGTCCAATCATTATAGCTATATGTAAGTTATTTACAATATTCAACTTATGATGTGATTAATGTATATTTTTAACATCATCTAAAGTAAAATAGGATACTAAATTTTTAAAAGGTAACTAGATTTGTCTAAAGACTTAGATCCAATTGAAACAAATGAATGGTTGGAGGCAATCAATAGCGTTATAAAAGAAGAGGGTATAGAAAGAGCCTCTTTTATAATGACCAAATTAGCAAAAAAATTAAATGAAGAAGGCGCAATACCTTCTTATAACTTGACAACCCCCTTTAGAAATTCTATTCCTGCTAAAGATGAAGCTTCTATGCCTGGTGATTTGTTCATGGAAAGAAGGATAAGATCTTTAATTAGGTGGA
>JABBBT010000041.1:2072-12655 GCA_018607365.1 SAR86 cluster bacterium | reverse complement strand
TGTTTTGGTAGAGCTTCCCACTCATCCATGTTTATTAAAAGTTCAAGCATTGAGCCAGGCTCATGCCATCCCGGGTAATAGTAATACTTGGCAGCTTGATGAAACCCAAAAGTTAAATCATTGTATGGGCCAACCCATTCAGTTGCATCAATCACGCCAGTTTGAAGAGCGGTAAATAACTCGCCGCCCGGAAGAGTTACTGGAATTCCGCCTGCTCTTTCAAGAACTTCGCCACCTATACCAGGAATTCTCATTTTTAATCCCTTGATGTCATCTAGAGAGTTTATCTCTTTATTAAACCATCCAAACATTTGAGTGCCTGTATTGCCGGCAGGAATTGGATAAATATTAAATGGCTCATAAACCTCTCTCCAGAGCTCGATGCCTCCTCCGCGATTAGTCCATGCATTGATCTCATCAGCAGTAAGACCAAAAGGGACACCTGTAAAAAATTGTGCAGCCGGGGCTTTGCCTTTCCAGAAATATCCTCCGCTGTGGCCCATCTGATGTGCTCCACTTGAAACAGCGTCAAAAACTCCAAAGGCTGGAACTTGTTCGCCAGCGCCATATACAGTGATCTTCATTTGACCATTACTCATTTCTTCAACCAAGTCAGCAATTCTCTCTGGAGCCATTCCTAAGCCCGGGTAGTTTTTTGGCCATGCTGTTACCAGTCTCCAGTTATAAGTTTTTTGAGAATCTGTTGAAGGCTCGCTGCTGGCCTCTTTATTATCTGAACACCCAATAATTAATAAAATTGTTAATAGGTAAGAATATTTTTTTATCATCATAGTTTTTCTAGTTTTGCATAAGCCATCACAAGCCATTTTGTTCCTGCTTTATTGAAATTGATTTGAACCCTAGCCGCATCTCCTGAGCCCTCATAATTAAGAACCACTCCCTCTCCAAATGTTTTATGTAAAACTCTTTGGCCTAATGAAATTCCTATTTCATCCTCGAATTCAAACTTTGTTTCTTTAAAATCCTTTCTATTATAAGGGATATTGGTTTGCGCCCTTGGTCTGATCTCATTAATTAGTCCTTTTGGTATTTCTCTCAAAAATCGAGATGGAGGATTAAATGTATCAGAGCCGTGCAGTCTTCTTGATTCAGCATGGGTTATATATAGTTTTTCCATTGCCCTTGTAATACCGACATAACAAAGTCTTCTCTCTTCCTGAAGTTGTGATGGATTTTCCATTGATCTGCCATGAGGAAATAAACTTTCCTCAAGTCCAGTCATAAGAACAAGTTTGAACTCTAGACCTTTTGCTGAATGAAGAGTCATAAGTTGGGCTGCATCATCATGCTCTGATGCTTGTCTATCTCCAGAGTCCAAGGAAATCATATCTAAGTATTGTTCTGCAATTTCTTTGTTAGGCTTATCTTCTTTAATGCTTTGCTCAAAGTTAGCGGTTGCAGAAACAAGCTCTTCTAAGTTTTCCACTCTTGTTTTTCCTTTTTCTCCTGGCTCTTTAGCGTGATATGCGACTAATCCAGATGTTTTAATAATCTCTTCCATAAGATCTGACAGGGGATTTTCCTCTATGAATTCTTTGCACCTTAATATGAACTGCAAATATGAAGATAGCCCAGCGCCACCTCTGCCAGAAATTGAGCCCTCATCAACAAGCTTTGCTGACGCTTTGATGTATGAAATGTTATGTTGCTTTGCTGCTCCTCTAATTTTTGCTAATGTTTTTTCACCAACACCTCTTGTTGGATTTGAGATTGATCTTTCAAATGCTGGGTTATCAGAGTGATTAAAAATAACTTTTAAATATGCAATAGCATTTTTAATTTCTAATCTTTCATAGAACCTCTGCCCACCATAAATTCTATATGGAATGCTTGATCTTAAAAGAGCTTCTTCAAGAGCTCTTGATTGGGCATTTGATCTGTAAAGAACAGCAGCATCCTCATACATTTCGCCTTTATTCATCCAGTCCTTAAGAACATCCGCAACAAATCTAGCCTCGTCTTGTTCGTTATAAGCTTGATATAAAACTATCTGCTCTCCCTCAAGTTTTTCTGTCCAAAGATTTTTTCCAAGCCTATCTGTATTGTTTTCAATAAGCGCATTTGCAGCACCTAAAATTATATTTGTAGATCTATAATTTTGTTCAAGCCTAATAATTTCTGTGTCGTCGAATGTTTTAGTAAAAGAATCTACATTTTCAACCTTGGCTCCTCTCCACCCATATATAGACTGATCATCGTCTCCAACTGCCGTTATAGATGCTTCCGATGAAGCTATTTCTAGTAACCAGTTATATTGTATGGTGTTTGTATCTTGGAATTCATCAACCAATATTGATCTAAATCTTGAATGGAAAAAAGCTTTTACAGAAGCATTATCTCTGACGATTTCATAAGACCTTAATAATAATTCACCAAAATCTACTAGGTTATCTCTTAAGCAAGTGGCCTCATATTCTTTATATATTTTCTTAATCGTTTCTCGCGCAAAGTCACCCTTATCATCTACAAGATCGTTTCTGAATCCCTCATCCTTCCATGAATTTATCTGCCATTGGCTTTGTCTTGATGGCCATGTGGCCTCATCAAGATCAAGCTCTTTAGAGATTCTTTTAATTATTCTTAGCTGGTCATCTGAGTCTAAAATTGTGAACCCGCTACTCAAGCCAGCCTCCTTGTGGAAGCGTTTTAGCATTTTGTGTGCAAGGCCATGAAAAGTACCAACCCAACCGTCTAACATTGGTGCTTGTAATAATTCTTCAATTCTTGATCTCATTTCAAGAGCAGCTTTATTGGTAAAAGTAACAGCCATAATAGATCCAGGATTTCTATTAAGAGCTTCAACCTCCCATGCTATTTTATGAACTAAAACCCTAGTTTTGCCTGATCCGGCTCCAGCAAGCACCATTAAATGTTTTTTTTCTGACGTAACCGCTTCTCGTTGTTGATCGTTGAGATGCTCTAATATATGCGATACGTCCATTTAGGGATTCATTTTTTTGCTTAAGAGGGATATTCTAACCTTATGCCAACAAAATTATTGCGACAAATTAAAAATACCATACCTGAATTAAGGAAATCTGAAAAACAGGTTGCTAATTTTGTCTTGAATGATCCTAAATCGGTTATTTCTATGAAAACAGCTGAGGCCTCAAGTGCAATGGGAATCAGCGAGCCAACACTTATCAGGTTTTGTAAAGCCTTGGGGTTTTCTGGTTATCAAGAATTTAAAATTAATCTCTCTCAACAACTTGCTGCTGATGATTATTTTGTGATGTATGAAATTGACGAGGACGATAGCATTAATGAACTATGTGAAAAAGTATTTGATACTGCTATTAGTGAAATATTAAATGTTCGATCGCAAATAAATCAGAACACCCTTGAGTCAGCAATTGAGGCCCTTGCAAATGCCGATAGAGTTGAGGTTTATGCGTTTGGAGGATCTGCTCCAGTTGCAATGGATGCACAGCATAAATTTTTTAGATTAAAAATTTCATCTTCTTTCATTTCTGATCCTCATATTCAACTGATGTCAGCGAACTCACTTTCAAAAAATGATGTAGTCGTAGCTATATCTCAATCAGGAACCACATCAGCATTAATTGAAAGTGTAAAAATTGTTAGGAAATCTGGAGTGAAGGTTATCGGAATCATGCCAGGTAATTCGCCCCTAGCGAATATTTGCGATTATCCAATTGAGATTAATGTTGGTGATAATTTTAGGATTAATAAACCTCTAACATCAAGAATAGCTTATTCAGCGATTATTGATGTAATAACAATGGGAGTTGCTCAGCTAAAACCTGAGGCGCAGGAGCATTTATATAATATTGTTGATAGCCAAAGGTCGCTAAAAATTAAATAGCTCAGTATATTGGATTCTCTCTAAACCATAAATTAACAGCCCACTTTTCTCCAGATATTACCGGTGATCCAGCATGTAGTGATTTTGGGTGTATCTCTGTTGTTCCTTCTATACAGTTATTGAATATAACTACATCACCTTTATTAGGTTTAATAGAAATACCAATCTCTGGGAAGTCGGTTGCCCCACCAGATTCAACATCATTTAAATATGCCAATGCCGTAGTTATTCTTTGGCCTCCTACTTCCATGTTTTTCTTGCCTGCATCCGTGTCTTTATCAAAAGAATCAAAGTGTGGCTTATATTCTTTCTCTGGACCGTAATAAACCAACTGAAACTGCTCTGCATTATTGATGGGCATCTTAACTAATACAGAAAATCGCTTGCTGACCTCGTGAACAATATCGCTTGCATTGTGCTCTAACCAAAAAAAATCATTGGTTCTATTTTCAACAACCTCATCAGTATTGCCAGCTACGGTTGCCCTTTTCATGTTACCCAAGCCTAAATCAATGAAACTCTGACATTCCTCATCAGATAAAAAGTCTGATACAACATATATTATTGGATCTGTTGAATATAAGGTTACGTTTGACGCTATTTTCTTTGGCTCTGTTAACATAAAGAAATTATACTATTTGTTAACTAGATTTCTAATTAAAAGTAAATTGTGAAAATTTTTATATCAATAGCTTCTTATCAAGACCCTCTATTAAAGGCCACAATAAATAGCGCCTACAATAATGCTGAAAATCCAGAAAATTTAATTTTTGGTATTTGTGATCAATCAAATGAGCCCTTAGATACTAAATCTTTTACATTTAGTGATCAGATAAAATGTGAGCATATTGATCCTAAGATTTCTGAAGGCCCCTGTTGGGCAAGAAAAAGGGTTCAGCGTTTTTATAATAATGAAGATTACTATTTTCAAATTGATTCTCATATGCAATTTGAGCAAGGTTGGGATTCATATTTTATCGGCTACGTACAAAAAATTAAAAATGTGGGAACTGAATATCACCAAAAACCAATTATTACCTGTTACCCCAGAGCTTTTGAGGTAATTGATGCGGATAAAGAAATATTTGAACTAGACTCTCAAGAAAAAAGAGCTTTAACCCTTGTTCTTAAGGAAGATAGTATTTTTATAAAGAGATGCTTCTCAAGCCAAATTGCGGGCATAACTGAAAATGAAATTTCACATGGGTATTTAATTGCCGCAGGGTGTTTATTCACAACAAAGGAGTTTGTAAAAGAAATACCGTACGATGATAAATTATATTTTTACGGGGAAGAATTGGCGATATTGTTGAGAGCGTTTACAAGAGGTTTTAGTGTATTTCATACATCTAATGTTCCTGTCTATCATCTTTATCATGTGGTTGGAGACTTGAAAAGAAAACTACATTGGGATGAGGATGAAGAAAAAGAAAGAAAGATTAAATGGGTCGATAGAGAAAAAAAGAGTATTGATAGACTCGTATCAATAGTTGATAAGAGCCTTAGAGGAACTTACGGTCTAGGCAAAAAAAGGAGCCTTGAAGACTTTAAATATTTATCAGGAATAGATCTACAGAATGAAAAAATACTTGATATGAAAAAAGCCATAACATCAGAGTTTCTTGATACTCTAAAATGGGATGAAGAACCTATAAAATCAAAATTAACATTAAAAGATATAATAAATAAAATTTTTAAATTTGGAGAATAATAAATGAGCAATGAAGTAAAAGACTTTTTTTCAACATACAGCGATTTTGTAACAAAGGTAACTAGTGAGCCTAGTTTAGAAATGGATGCGCTAAAAAACAGCTTGGATGATATTAATAATAATTCGAGCATCGAAGTGCCTAGACTTCTTACTGCAGCTCTAGGGCTGGGAAGTGAAACAGGCGAGTTTGTAGAAATAGTTAAAAAAATGGTTCTTCAGGGTAAGCCTGCATCAGATGACAATATTTTTCATATGAAAAGAGAGTTAGGTGACATCATGTGGTATTGGACCACTGCCTGTGCTTCCTTGGGCCTAGATCCTTTTGAAGTTATTAGCGAGAATCAAAAAAAACTTGAAGCTAGATATGGAGAAAAGTTTGAGGTTGAGCGAAGTGAAGTAAGAAAAGAAGGTGACTTGTAACTTATTTTAAATGAGGCTCTTTAGTTTAGATTCCAATGAAAGAAAAAGATAAATTACCAAAAGAAGACCTGCCATCTGCAGCTGACGATTGTGCTGATGTTAATTCTGCATATGAAAGATACAAAAAAAATTTAGATAAGCCAAAATTTCCTCCAATAGAATATGAAAAGCCACCACATCATTAGATGATTACTTTATTAGCGGTTTTATATGCCCTATATGCTTTTGCTTATATGTATTCCTATAAGTCCGGATATAGCCTGCTCAGATATATGTATAAAAGAAAAAATATTAACGCCTACCTATCTGTAGAATTAATATTTTTAATTCTTACTTCCTTAATTGTATTTACTAAGCAGCCACTAAATTGGATAGTTGCTATTTTGATGTTCATGCACCTTGTTGGAATAGCGTGGCTGGTTGCTAACCCTAAGAACTTTTATGAAATGGTTGAGGAGTCTGTAAAACTTGATGAAAACCTGATTGAGAATACAGTTGCAGGAACTCTTTTAGCATCTTCTGTATTAGTGCTTTTTTCCAAAATTGTTTTCTAAACTAAAGTTCTTTAATTCTCTTTAAAAGGCTTGATGCATCCCAACGACCACCGTCTAGATCTTGAACTTCTTTATAAAAATTATTCACTAATTTTGTTGCTTCAACATTAGCACCTATTCTCATTGCCTGATCTTCAACAATATCTAAATCTTTTCTCATCCAGTCAACTGCAAAACCATGATCATATTCATCTTTGAGCATAGTTGACCATCTATTTTCCATATACCAGGACTGAGCAGCGCCTTTTGTAATAACCTCCATTACATCTTCAGTCTTTAGACCAGCTTTTTCAGAGAAATTCATGCCTTCTGCAAGTGCCTGAAGTAAGCCACCAATACATATCTGATTTACCATCTTTGTTAATTGCCCTGAACCACTATCTCCCATATGTTTTGAAAATTTTGAATAGGCATCTAAGATTTTTTTTACTGCCTTAAAGGATTCTTTACATCCCCCTACCATCACAGAGAGTTTTCCTGCCTCTGCGCCTGCCTGACCACCAGAAATAGGAGCATCTAAAAAATAACACTCTTTTTCTTGAAGGATCTGATTCATTTCTTTGGCAAGAGTTGCAGAGGTTGTTGAGTGGTCGATAATTATCGTGCCAGGGTTCACAGATTCCACTATTCCGTTATTACCACAAATCACATCCCTAACGTCCTCATCTTTGCCCACACAAATCATAATGACATCTGACTGAGATGCTATCTCCGAGGGTGATTCGCAAGATGATCCTGTAAACTCATTTTTCCATTTTGAAGCTTTTTCTTGAGTTCTATTAAAAACACAAACATCAAAATTATTTGAAGCTAAATGACCTGCCATGGGATACCCCATAACACCTAACCCAATAAATCCTTTTTTATTCATAGTTAATTTAAGTCCACTGCAAATTCTTTAAGAATTTCTATGTTGATAATAGAAGATGCTTTTTTATGAGTTCTTCTTAAAAAAACCTTTGGGGCAAACCCGTGCTCATAAGCTTCTTTCCATCGTTCCGCACAAACACACCATGAATCTCCTTCTTTTAGTCCAGGAAAATTAAACTCTGGTTTCGGTGTTGATAAATCATTTCCTCGAGCTTTTGAAAAACTTAAAAAATCATTTGTTATAAGTGAGCAAACTATATGCAATCCCATGTCATGTTTGCCTGTATGGCAAAACCCATCTCTAAAAAAACCTGTTATTGGATTAGAACAACATTCCTCTATGGGCTCATCGAAAATATTAGTCTGATTCATTTTCTTGCTCTTTATATTTTTTGTAGTCCTCCCAATCATGGGGAGTTCCTACATTTAAAATACCTTTTTGTGCCCTGTATAGGCTTTGAGTCCTTAGCTTGCTTTTGTCCTCTTCCTTACCAAATATCTTATTCCAGCCATCTTCAAAATATTTTCTTAAGTTTCTTTTGGCCATTAATGAAATGAGTTGAATGCAATTACAAATAATATACCTGTGGCCAGAGCCCCAAAAATGCATATTGCTAGATCTACAAAAAAGACTTTAAATAACTTCTTCCAAGAGTCTTGGGTTGGGATTGAATTAGTTGATAGCTCTAATTTAAAAATCTCTATTGCTGCGACCTTGAACCAGCTAAATACAACAAGAAATGTAATGACCCCGCAGACGAATAGTGCTGAGCTAGGACTCATACTATATGATCTTCTCTATCTTTTTTAGCAGTCCTTGTGACACCATCTTTGCTTGTATACTCTTGGGTAATCCCTTTAGCGCCTGATCTTCCTTTATTAGAATTATTTAATAGCGTTACGATAGCTATGCCAGATATCAAACCTATTGAATATAAAATTAAGCTATTAACCATACTTTATCTCCATTAAAGAATTATATCTTACCTTGTAATTCTGAAACTGCTGTATCAAATTCTGATTTAATTCTACCAACTAGTTCTGAAACAGATGGAGAATCTTCTATTAAGCCAATCCCTTGACCTGAACCCCATATATCTTTCCAGGCCTTGGCTTCTGTATTTCCACCCGACCCAAAGTTCATTGAAGATTTATCTGCATCAGGAAGGTTATCAGCATCAAGTCCTGCTTTGTTAATGGATGGTTTTAAATAATTACCTGAAACACCGGTAAATAAGCTTGAAAGCACTATGTCATCTGCAGCACTTTCAATTAGCATCTGTTTGTAACTTTGGTCTGCATTGGCTTCTTGGGTAGCTATAAAACGAGTACCCATATAAGCAAAATCAGCCCCAAGAGCCAAAGCTGAAGCTACTGAATAACCATCGCCAATTGCTCCGGAAAGAATAACTGTTCCATCAAACCATTCTTTTACTTCTCTTAATAATGCAAAAGGAGATAAGGCACCTGCATGCCCTCCAGCCCCAGCACATACTAAGATTAAACCATCAACGCCTTGCTCTGCTGCTTTCTTTGCATGCTTAACATTAATAACATCGTGATAAACAAGCCCGCCATAGCTATGAGCTGCTTCAACTAGCTCAGCTGGTGGTCTCAAAGAAGTAATAATGATTGGCACTTCATGTTCAACACAAGTTGCCATATCTTCCATAAGTCTATTATTTGAACCATGACAAATTTGGTTTACAGCAAACGGCGCAACTTTTTTATCAGGGTTTTGCTCTTGGTATTCGGCTAGTTCAGTTTTAATTCTTGTAATCCACTCGCCTAAAACATGTTGAGGCCTAGCATTAAGTGCTGGGAAAGACCCTATTATTCCTGCTTTGCATTGTGCAATTACAAGCTCTGGTCCTGAAACCAAGAAAAGTGGCGAGCCTATAACAGGCATGGATAAATGATCTTTTATATGATTTGGAATTGACAATTTAAGTCTCCTTTTTAAGTTTTTTCTAGATTTTTGCTATTGTGCTATTCTTTCGGATAATCTTCAACTAGATATACTAAGGCTTTCAAGCCTTCATCCAATGCACCGTCATCAACAACGAAATAAGGCGAATGATTGCCAGGCGCTTCCATTACACCAGGAGCATTAACTCCCAACCAAAAATACATTCCAGGAATAACATTTGAGAAAAATGAAAAATCTTCAGCGCCAGTTGAGGGCGTCATCTCATAAACTTTATTATTAGTCGCTCGTTTTAAGGATGGGGTTAATCTTTCAACAAGGTCAGTATTGTTAAATGTAACTGGATAGAATCCACCAACATCAAACTCAACAGTAATTTCTGTTCCTGTCCCAAGTGCAACACCTTTCGCTACCTGCCTTATTTCATCATAAATTTCTTCTCTAAGTTTAGGGTCAAATGTTCTGATAGTTCCCTGAATTTCTGAATCCTCAGGAATAATATTTCCTCTTGTTCCAGATCTTATAATTCCTACAGATATAACAGCTGGGTTATCTACGATATTAATACGCCTGCTTACAATCGTATTAAGGTTTTGAATTAATTCGGCGCTAGCCATAATTGGATCAATTGAATCCCAAGGTCTTGAGCCATGAGCCTGAACTCCCTTTATCTTAATTCTATAGGTCCCAGCCGCTGCCATTGCAGGACCAGATGAAATGCCAATATAACCATGAGGACCATTGCCAACATGAAGACCAAAAATAACTTCAGGATTATATGTTTCGAAGATACCCTCTTCTAACATCATTTTTGCCCCGCCATTCTCTCCCTCTGGAGGCCCTTCTTCAGCGGGTTGAAAAATTAACATTACATTACCCTTTAACTGATCTTTATTTTTAGCTAAAAACTCGGCTACTCCCATGAGTATTGCGACATGAGCATCATGGCCACATGCATGCATAACACCTACACTTTGACCGAGATATTCGGTCATTTTTTTTGACGCAAATGGTAATCCTGTTTTTTCTATAACTGGCAACCCATCCATATCTGCTCTTAGGGCTATAGTTGGGCCAGGCAGGCCGCCCTCAATCAAGCCTACAACGCCAGTATAAGCAATCTTAGTTTCCACTTTTATGCCAAGTGAGAGGAGGTGAGCTTCTACTTTTTTAGCAGTTCTAAACTCTCTATTACTTAGCTCTGGGTTCTGATGAATGTCATGTCGCCACTCAATAACCTTATCCATTAATGGA
>JABBBT010000041.1:0-1972 GCA_018607365.1 SAR86 cluster bacterium | reverse complement strand
CTCTGGGTTCTGATGAATGTCATGTCGCCACTCAATAACCTTATCCATTAATGGATTAATTTGATTATCAAGATCACTTTTAAGATCTGAAAAAACTGATGTTGAAGCAAGAAGACAAAAGAAAAGCAATAATTTATTCATTTTAAGATTATAATCCCCCCTTTTTTAAAACACTAATACCATGGACATAAATAACCTTCGAAATATAGCAATTATTGCCCACGTTGATCATGGTAAAACTACTCTTGTAGATAAACTTTTAGGCCAATCTGGAACCCTTGATAGAAAAAATATTGGTTCTGAGAGAATAATGGACTCAAACGACCAAGAAAAAGAAAGAGGAATAACCATAACAGCTAAAAATACCTCAATTATTTGGAATGACCATTTAATTAATATTGTGGATACTCCAGGCCATGCTGATTTTGGTGGTGAGGTTGAAAGGGCCTTATCTATGGTTGATTCAGTTCTCTTATTAGTTGATGCTGTTGACGGCCCAATGCCACAAACAAGATTTGTTACTCAAAAAGCTTTTGAAAAAGGCTTGAAGCCTATTGTTGTAATTAATAAGGTTGATAGGCCTGATGCAAGACCTCATTGGGTTCTTGATCAAGTCTTTGACTTATTTGACAGGCTGGGTGGAACTGATGAGCAACTAGATTTCCCAGTTATTTATGCATCGGCTATTGAAGGAATTGCAGGACTAGAGCCTGAAAATATGAATGATGACATGACTCCTCTATTGCAAATGATATTAGATAAAGTCCCTGCTCCAGAAGTTAATGTAGATGGGCCTCTGCAGTTACAAATAAGTGCCTTAGATAGCAATAGCTATGTAGGTGTTATTGGAATAGGAAGGATTAAAAGAGGCGTAGTAAAACCAAATGATCAAGTAATTGTTGTTGATAGAGATGGCAACACTAGAAAAGGAAAAGTACTTCAAGTTATGGGCTATGAAGGCTTAGACAGAGTAGAGGTTACAGAGGCAGAAGCTGGTTCAATTGTTTGCATTACAGGAATAGATAAATTAAATATCTCAGATACTATTTGTGCACCATCAGATGTTGAGGCACTTCCCGCTCTTTCAGTTGATGAGCCTACCGTTAGCATGACCTTCCAAGTTAATGACTCGCCCTTTGCAGGAAAAGAAGGAAAATTTGTTACTTCAAGAAATATAAAAGAGCGACTGGATAAAGAATTAATATCAAATGTAGCACTGAAGGTAGTTCAAGGTGAATCACCAGATAAATTTATTGTTTCAGGCAGGGGTGAATTGCATTTATCTGTATTAATCGAAACTATGAGAAGGGAAGGTTTTGAATTAGGCATTTCTAAACCTCAAGTTATTCAAAAAGAGGTAGATGGAGAAATCCATGAGCCTTTTGAGCAAATAGTTATTGATGTTGAAGAAATGCATCAAGGTTCAGTTATGGAAGAACTTGGATCGAGGAAAGCTGAGCTCCAAAGCATGGAATCAGATGGCAAGGGAAGAGTTAAATTAGAGTTCATAGCTCCATCCAGAGGAATTATAGGTTTTAGATCACACTTTTTAACTATCACTAGCGGATCTGGAATCATGACTAGTGTTTTTGATCATTACGGTCCAGTAAAAGCCGGTGAACTAGCCAAAAGGAATAATGGGGTCATGTATTCTATGACTGCAGGTAAAACTTTAGCTTATGCCTTGTTTAATCTTCAAAATAGAGGAAAGCTGTTCTTAGGTCATGGTAATGAAGTTTATATAGGTCAGATAGTTGGGTTGCATTCAAGGGACAATGATCTTCCAGTAAACCCAACAAAAGCTAAGCAACTAAATAATATCAGAGCTGCAGGAACTGATGAAAATCTTATCCTTGTTACTCATATAAAACATACTTTAGAGCAGGCTTTGGAATTCATTGAAGATGATGAGCTCGTAGAGGTAACTCCAGAATCTATTCGCATGAGAAAAAAAGGTAGAGTTAGAACTTAA
>JABBBT010000003.1 GCA_018607365.1 SAR86 cluster bacterium | reverse complement strand
CTATATCAATTTTTTTTATGAAACAGACTTTTTTAATTCTTATCTTTGGCTTCCTTGCAGCAAGCTGCAGTAATTCATCAAATTCACATATTCAGCTGAAAGATTTCGTTGATGATGTTTCCGTACAAAAGTTAGGCCAAGAGCTTATTGATCTTCCATATGGGCTAAATGCTCTAGAATCAGGACTATCTGAATCGGAAGAAATTTTAGTTGCTGTTCATGGCAGTAGAAGCCAGGGATATGAGTGGGTATATCCCCTAAAGTCGATTAACTCTTCAAAGAAAGAAATGTATTTCTACAGATGGCCTGATCAAGGATGCTTTGCAGAGCCCGCAGAAAAACTCATTAAAGATATTTCAAACATCCTTTTAGAAAACCCTTCACTTAATAAAGTAATATTAATAGGCCACAGTTATGGTGGAATCTTGGTTAGCGATGTCTTAAAAAAATGGACGAATAAGATTCCTATCGAAACTCATATAATTGCTTCTCCCTTGGCTGGCTCCAAATTATTAGTTAATACTTGCAATTATTCTCCCATTAAAAAAATTAAAGCAAATACTGCTTTGTTTGAATGGAGAACTCAGCATCAATTAGATAGCGCATTTAAAAACACCTCACCTAACCCTCAGGAAATTTCAATTATAGGTAGCTCAATCACTGTTCTACCTGATACTTATAAAGGCAACCGTCTTGGACACAACTGGTCCATAAGCTGGGTTGCGGACGAGGCATTTGATTAAATTTTTTGGATCTTTGCTTCCTTAAGTTTTAGTGCGTTTGTTAATTTAGTCGAGTCACAATAAACTTAATATATACAGAGGGAACAATGACTGAAGAGCAGGCAATATATTTTACGATAATATTTATGGCCTTCACTTATGCAGCAATAGGCTTTGGTATTAACAAGGCTAATGCTAAATATCTTTTAGCTGGCTATAACACCATGGGTACACAAAAGAGGAGTGAGTTTGATATTGATGCTTACTTAGATTTCTTGAAGCCCTTTTTTAAAAAACTAAGCCTATTCCCAATAGTAAGTTTTATTGCCCTTTCTTTTATTTTGAAAGGTGAAACAAAAATAATGGTTTGGTCTCTGGTACAAATTATTCCTTTCGCATACTTCTTAAGGATGCACTTTAAAAAATTTAAAAATGACTAAAAAAATACTACTCAACTCACTCTTATTTATAGTAATTTTAGTGGCCTCTGCTTTAATGCTCTTGCCTAAGATGCTTGATAAGAGCATGAATCCTGTTTCTGAACATGCGCCTTTTGTTGTTTCTGAAGAAGCTCAAGCACTTCACAACACATTAATAGTTGGGGATTGGCATGCTGATAGCGCGTTATGGAATCGGGATTTAAAGAAAACCTATGACTATGGGCACGCAGATATTCCTCGATTACAAGCAGGCAATGTGGCTCTTCAAATGTTCACTACTGTTACTAAGTCGCCTTCTGGTCAAAACTATGACAGCAATGAAACCGGCGCTAATGACAATATAACAGCTTTAGCAATAGTCCAGAGATGGCCAATCAAAACCTGGTCTAGTTTATTTGAAAGGGCCATGTATCAAGCAAATAAAATAAAAGATCTAGAAAAACGCGATCCTGAAAACTTTATGTTAATTGAATCCCAATATGATCTAGGTATTTTTTTACTTAAAAGGGTTAATAATCCAAAAATGGTGGGAGGGCTTATTGGCACTGAGGGATCACACGCTCTCGATGGCAACTTAGATAATATTGAGCGCTTGTATGAAAATAGTTTTCGCATGATGAGCCTTCAACATTTTTTTGATAATAAGTTAGGTGGCTCTCTTCACGGCACAAGTGGCGCAGGCCTGACAGAGTTTGGTAGGCAGGCAATCGATGAGATGCAACGATTGGATATTATTATTGATGTTTCTCATTCATCTGAAAATGTTGTTAAAGATGTTCTTAGTATTTCTAATCAACCACTTGTTATTAGTCACACAGGTTTCAATGGTTACTGTAAATCACCCAGAAATATAAGTGATAGCTTGATGATAGAGATAGCTGAAAAAGGAGGCCTCATAGGCGTTGGTTTTTGGGATGCTGCCGTTTGCGATAATACCCCTAGGTCAGTAGCTGAAGCAATTATTTACGGCATTGGTCTAATTGGGGCAGAGCATGTTGCTCTAGGCTCAGATTTTGATGGAACCATTACTCCAGGGTTTGACACATCAGAGTTAGTTGCAATAACCCATGAATTATTAGAGCTAGGGCTTGGTAAGGAAGAAATTCGAAAAGTAATGGGTGAAAACATGTTGTCTTTTCTTCAAGACAATCTTCCAAAAACTTAAAACATTTATCTATTTATAAATTCGGGTTAGAGTAATCACATAATTAAATTTAAAGGGGAAAAGTCATGATTAGTTTTATTGTTTGGTCAGTCTACTTATATTTGTTTCAGCTTATGATTCCAAATTTTTTAAAATCAAAAATTGAATATTCAACTCGAGCCAATAAAGCCTTTAGGAATTTAAGTGAATCTTTTTCTATATTTCTGGCATTAGCAATCTTATCAATTGTTCTTAATGTAGATGCAAATACACAATTAGCAATGTACTGGCTGATATCAAGAGTTCTGTTTTTAATAATTTATATTTCAGGAGTTGGAAAAAAGAACAAGGGTGCAGAAGGTGATGGAAATGAAGCACAGCCAATTAGATCACTGGTTTGGATGGTTTCGGTAGTTCTTTTAGTTTTAATGGCAAAAAACCTTTTATAGTCATTATCGGAGATAAACATGCAATATAGAAAATTAGGAAATTCTGGTCTTAAATTATCTGAGCTTTCGTTTGGATCTTGGGTAACGTTTAATAAACAAGTTGACTCCAAGCTTGCAGAAGAAATGTTTGGAACTTGCCTGGATGCTGGTGTTAATTTCTTTGATAATGCCGAAGGCTATGAAAGAGGTATGTCTGAGGTTGTTATGGGCAAGGCCTTAAAGAGCTTAAATAAATCTAGAGACTCATACTGTGTATCGTCAAAGGTATTTTTTGGCTCTCATGGCAATCCAACACCTACTCAAATGGGATTAAGCAGAAAGCATGTCACCGAAGCTTGCCACCAGGCCCTAGAAAGACTTCAGGTTGATTATCTAGATCTTTATTTTTGTCATAGAGCAGATCCAGAAACCCCAATTGGAGAAACAGTTTGGGCAATGCATAACCTAATAACCCAAGGAAAAATACTCTACTGGGGAACGTCTGAGTGGTCAGCAGAAGAAATAGATGAGGCATATAAATTTGCATCCGAAAATAATTTAACACCACCAACTATGGAGCAGCCCCAATACAACCTTTTAGATAGACATAGATTTGAAGTTGAGTATGACCCAATATTTACACAATATGGTACAGGTACAACTACCTGGTCACCTTTGGCGTCAGGTGCTCTTACCGGCAAATATTTAAATGGAGTGCCAGCAGGGTCAAGAGCATCTTTAGAAGGATATGAGTGGCTCAAGAAAGGAATGATTGATTCAGACCGGGGGCAAGAAAGAATGAAAAGAGTCGCCTCTTATATCAAGATAGCTGAGGAGCATAATTTAAGCCCTTCCAAGCTTGCTATAGCCTGGTGTTTATTAAATAAAAATGTATCAACTGTAATATTGGGTGCGTCAAGTATAGGACAGCTTCAAGACAACTTAGATTCATTGGATTGCATCGAAGCATTAAAAGATAACAATTTAGTTAACAGCCTAAACAATATTGGTAGATAAATGATAGATACTTTAGATCACCTTATTATTGCAGTAGAAGATCTAGATAAAGCAGAAGCAAATTACACCAAAATCTTTGGAATGCCCCCTGTTTGGCGCGGAGAGCACAAAGAGCTAGGAACGATCAACTCCCTATTCAATTTTAAAAATACTTATTTTGAACTTTTGTCAGCTAGTGGAGAAGGTCTTGGGGCCGCACTTGTTAATCATTATTTAGAAGAAAAGGGCGAGGGCCTAATAGGAGTTGTTTTTGGAACAAAAGATATAGACAAAGCCACAAACTCACTTAAAGAAGGAAACTTTCTTATATCAGATGCTACAGATGGAGAGGGTATAAATGCTAAAGATGGCGAGGTACGAAAATGGAAGAATCTCTTTTTGCCTCCTGAACTCACAAGAGGATTATTTTCATTTATCATTCAACACACAGAAGGGACATTGCCCTCCCTTGGAACATTTTCAAATGCATCAATAAATAAACTAGATCATGTTGTTATAAACACCAATGATGCAGATGGGTTTATTAAAATTTATCGGGACATTTTTAATATCAGGCTTGCATTGGATAAATTTGTAGAAGCTTGGAAAAGTAGAATGCTATTTTTCAGACTAAATAAAACAACCATCGAGGTGATTGAGAAGAAAGACAGCAGCGACTCCTTTGATTCATTATGGGGGCTTTCATGGGAGGTTGAAAATATTGAAGAAGCGCATAAGCGTCTTGAGAAAGAAGGGGTGGAGATAACGGCTATTAAAAAAGGAATAAAAGAGAAGACCCTAGTCGCAACAATAAAATCTCACAATCACAACGTACCAACATTATTAATCCAACATTTATAAAAAAAGGAGCTATCGAAATGAAAACAATCTTTAACAAAATTATATTAATGATTCTTATATCATCCATACCAAATTTAAGCGCTCATGATCTTCAGAGCGCAGTAAACAGTGAAGATAGAGATCCAAAAAATGCCGCGAGAGACTCCTCAAGACATCCTATGGAAACACTCAGTTTTTTTGAAATAAAGTCTGATATGACAATCATCGAATTATCTCCAGGCGGCGGCTGGTATACAGAGATACTAGCTAATTTTTTACATGAACCTGGCAACCTTATAGCTGCTCATTTCGATCCTAATTCAGAAAGAGCCTACTTCAAAAGAAGCAGGGCAAACTTTGAGAAAAAGATGAGTGCAAATTCTATGTTTGATAATGTTCAAATGTCAGCCATAAATTCAAACTTAGCAAAACCAAATAGCGTTGATGCAGTTTTAACTTTTCGAAATCTCCATAATTGGCTAGGAGCAGAGATGGATTTAATTTTTTCTAATTCTTATAAGGCTTTAAAGCCTGGAGGTATATTTGGAGTTGTTGAGCATAGAGCCAAGCCTGGAACCTCTATGGATGTAATGAAAAAAAGCGGCTATGTAACAGAAGAGCACGCAATAGAGATTGCCAGGAAACATGGCTTTGAGCTCGTTGCTAAATCTGAAATTAATGCTAATCCAAAAGATACTAAAAATTATCCAGGGGGAGTTTGGACTTTGCCACCAAACCTTAGACTAAAAGATCTCGATAGAGAAAAGTATTTAGAGATAGGAGAGAGCGATAGAATGACACTTCTATTTAAAAAGCCATTAGAAAGCTAAGAGGCAATTAATTAATGCGAAATGAGCAGCAGGGAAGATGCCAGTGTGAAAAAATATCATACTCTTTTGAGCACTCTAAACTAATCTCGGCCCATCATTGTCATTGTCTAGATTGCCAAAGAGCAACAGGGTCAGGCAAGGCTACAATAATGATTGTGCCTAAAAAACATGTCAGGCTTGATGGAGAGTTAAAATACTTTGAAGTAAAGGGATCTAGTGGTTCACACATTAGAAGAGGATTTTGCGAAAACTGCGGTTCTGGTATTTTAAGTTATGCCAAAGAAGTACCCCACATACTTTACATTAAAGCAGGGACTCTTGATGACTCAAGCTGGCTAAAAATAGATTCAAATTTTTTTACTGATTCGTCTCATGACTGGAATGAGCCATCGGAAGCTCCAAAGAGCTTTAAAAGAAATCCAACCGTGAGCTCAAACTTTATAACTCTACTAAAGTCATTTAAATAGATGTTACCTTCACATCTCCCGAGTCAATTAAATTGTTTACAGCATCTTTTGACCACCCAAGCTCTTCTAGAATAGCTCTGCTATGCTCGCCTAATAAGGGGCTAGCTTCAGCTTGAGAGGTTGATTTTCCTTCAAATAAAACAGGTGGTGTTGGTGCGGTTAGCTTACCCATGGCCTCGGTAACATAAGTCTCAAGGGCCCCAATTGCTTTAATTTGTTCGCTGCTTTCAATATCGTCTCGCTTTACACATGGGGAGCAAGGCACATCAGCTGCTATTAGAATTTCCATAGCTTTTTCAACGCCTATGTCTACACGAGGATTTTTTAAAACCTCTAGAACTTGGTCCATATTAGTCATTCGTGATGCTATTGACGCATACAAGGGAGTTCCAAGTAATTCTGGGTAACCAACCATAGGAAGTAGCGCTTCCCAGTGACTGTCCAAAAGAGGAGCGACTGCAACGCCCCCATCCTTATAATTAATTGTCTGAAAATAATCTGACCCAGGGGACATTTCAAATTTATCATCATCTTTTAATGTCCTATGCATCATTCCATCTGGCCACATAAATGCGAGGCATGCATGCAGCATTGATATATCAATATGCTGCCCTTCATTAGTAGTTACTCTTGCTAAAAGAGCAGCTGTTGCCGCCTGACTAACAGTGTAAGCAGTAACTTTGTCGCATATAAATGTCCGAATAAAATCAAAGGAGTTCTCTTCAGATGACTGAAGATCTGTAAATCCAGCTAAACCTTGAATAACATGATCAAATGCTGGCATGTCTGCCATTGGGCCTTCAGTTCCGAAACCACTCACAGCTACATAAATTAATTTTGGGTTTATTTTTCTAAGAACATCTGATCCGAGGCCAATTCGATCCATAACCCCAGGCCGATAATTATGGAGTAGGACGTCAGCTCTTTCGATAAGTTTTTTGACAGCATCGACCCCCGCCTCTGATTTTAAATCTATAGCTAGAGACCTTTTACCTCGATTACAGTTATGAAAGAATCCTGAGACTCCATTCTTTTGAGTACCAAGAGGGCGCATTTTGTCCCCCATCGCAGGCGGCTCAACCTTAATTACTTTTGCCCCTTGAGCTGCCATTGTCATTGCAGCAAGGGAGCAAGTAATCATATTAGATAATTCTATTACCTCTATTCCAGCCAATGGCTGACTTGCAGTTGGTTTAATCATTTCCCCGCCCCTTATTTATATCAAATAATAGTAGCATGATACTTATTCGAAAATGTTAAGATTGAATCCATGAAAACATTAAATGAAATAACTATTTTTGACTGTTCTGCAAATCATCTATGGTCGATCCTGTCTGACATATCACGCTGTGACTGGGTTCCAACAATTGAGAAGATCACCCTAGAAGGCGACTGTAGGGTTTTTGAAATGGAAGGCATGGGTTCTGTAAAAGAGAAAATACTTTTATTAGATAATGAAAATATGAAACTACAATACTCTGCAGTAGAAACAAGAACACCTCTTCAGCATCACCTAGCAACAATGCAAATTACTAGTGCCAGCGAAGAGACTTGCCAGCTTAATTGGACCACAGAGATTGATCCAGAAATTTTTGCAGATGCTATCCACCAAGGAATGCTGATATCTATAGATGGAATAAAGAAAGTTATATAAATGGATTATTTTATATTAGCTTTAGCAATTTTATTTTTTGTTCATTTCATCGAATGCATTTTATATAGAAAACTTATTGCGCAGTCTCCTCGAGGAAAGATCTTTGGCTTTGCTATGACTATGTTTTTAGGCGTTGTTTATTTAAGACGCCTTAAAAAACTAATTAACTAAAATTTTCAGAATGAAAATCTTTAATTGCGCCATCTACAAGAGCGTCTTTGACCTGTAATTCTTGAAATAAATTTAGTGAATTTAGAGTTTTACATCTGCTTAATGCGACATATGTTTGTCCTGTTGCAAAAGCCCCTTGACCTAAATCTATTGAACAACTCTCAAGTGTTAATCCCTGTGCCTTATGGATAGTAACTGCCCATCCAAGTTTCAATGGGAACTGTTTAAAGGATGAAACGACCTCTTCCTCCATCTCATCATTGTATTCATCATATACATATTTAATCTTATTCCATTCCTCTCTTTTTACTTTGAAGATTTCATCTCCAACTTGAACTCGAAGAAACTTTCTTTTCTTATCAGAACAATTAGTAACAACGCCGACAGTGCCATTCACCCACCTGCCTTCGCTATCGTTCTTTATAAACATAACCTTTGCATCTTTTTTAATACGCAAGGTTCTTGGAGCAGGTAAGTCATTTTCATTTATATCACCATACTCTTCTGACTGAGCTGCAGTTGCCGGACCTTCTATCAAGTTAAGCATTTCCTCATTGATTTGCTCAGCCCTATACTTTCGCGTGGTAATAATCATAGAAGACTCATTGGTAAATTCTGGGTTATAACAGGCTCGATTAATGCTGTTTATAGAGTCCTCTAAATCATTTCCTAGTCTGATGTTATTTAGTAAAGAATAAAACCCCTCGTCCTCACTTTGCCTGAATGAGTAGGTAAGTTCGAAGAAGGTTGGAGACTTTATTTCTTTATAACTTTTAGAGCTAAAGAAATATACAGACTCATACTTTTCATCAATCATGTCTACTTCATGATCCTTAACAACTGGTGGGAGTTGAAATAGGTCTCCGCAAGCAAGGACATGAATTCCACCAAATGGTTCTTCAGAGTTTCGATGAAGCTTGAGGCTTTCAGATATGGCATCAAGCATGGGAGCCCTGACCATAGAGATCTCATCGATAATTAACAACTCAAGTTTCTTTAAAAGCTTCTTAAACCGAGGGTCATTTGACTCTTGGATAACTGGAAAAGTATCAAAACCAATTCTAAAGGCCGAATTGATTGTACTGCCACCAATATTTAATGCGGCAACACCGGTTGGAGCAACAACAATTTTTCTTAGGCTGCATTCATCAACAACTCTTTCGATTAAAGTTGTTTTACCTGTCCCTGCAGCCCCTGTTAAATAAATAAACTGCTGGCTTTCAGATTCAAGCAATTCAATAACCTGATCAAGAGTTTGATCAAAAGAATTCTCATCATTTAATATTTTTTTTGTAGGCATTTATAACTTGGAGGTCGTTTAAATTTTTATCTAAATTTAGTATTATTTTTATGGTAGATTATATGACAAAGACAAAAACAATTAATTAATATATGAAAAAAGTTGCCATTATAGGAGCAGGGCCATCTGGAATTACCGCAATTAAGAATTTTGCAGATCAAGGCTTTGAGGTAACTGCTTTCGAAAGATGCGAGGGAGTTGGAGGAAACTGGAGATTCAATGATCCTTCTGGACATTCTAGTGTTTTTGAAACCACACACATAATAAGCTCTAAATACACTTCTTTTTATGAAGACTTCCCTTTGCCCGAGTCAGCATCTGACTACCCATCACACAAAGAATTATTAAACTATTTCAATGCATATACAGATCATTTTGATATTAGAAAACTAATTAAATTTGGAACCGAAGTAACTAACTGTAAAAAAATTGATGGAGATAGATGGGAGATTGAGTGGAATATCTTGGGTTCTGAGCAAAAAAATACAGGCGAATATGATGCACTTGTTGTTTGCAATGGCCATCATCATAAACCTAGATATCCTGATTATCCTGGAGAATTTACAGGGGAATTAATCCACTCTCATGAATTTAAATCAGCCAAACCATTTCAAGACAAGCGTATTTTGGTTATTGGTGGCGGCAACTCTGCTTGTGATGTTGCGGTCGAGACAGCGCGAGTATCTAAATCAACCTCCATTAGTTGGAGAAGAGGCTATTACCTTATTCCTAAGTTCATGTATGGCCTGCCAGTTGATGTGTATGCATTAAAAAATAGGTGGATGCCAGTTTTTCTTAGAGAGCCATTTACAAAAATGATGTTAGAAATCTTCCAAGGAAAAAATGAAGATATTGGGTTACAGAAGCCAGCTCAAAATCTATTTGGAACTCACCCAACAGTAAACTCAGAACTCTACTATGCAGTAAGGCATGGCAAAGTTACTCCTCATGTTGAGATAGAAAGATACGAAGGCAACAAGGTTATATTTAAGGATGGCAAGAGCGATGAGTTTGACGTCATCATTGCATGTACTGGTTTTAAAATTAAGCATGACTTTTTCGAAAAAAGCTTAATTAATTATGAGGAAGGCAAAGTGCCTCTTCTTCATAGAATGATTCCAGCTGATATAAAGAATTTATACTTTATAGGTCTTTTCCAACCTTTGGGATGCATTTGGCCTGGTGCAGAGCTTCAGTCTAAATTAGCCGCTCAACATCTCTGCGGTAATTGGACGCCAAAAAAGTCATTTAAAGAGCTAATAGAAAAAGAACTAGCAAATCCAGATGTAAAACAAATTGATACTCCAAGGCACACAATAACCGTTGATGATCATGCTTTTAGGGCCAGATTAAAGAAAGAAATAAATAGATCTATTACTGCTTAACAAACATGAATCAGTGCATCGTTTGTGAAAGCAAGCTTATAGAAAGCTTTCAAACGTCAGATAACAAAAAACATTGGAAGTGCCTACGCTGCTTTGCTAAGTTCCTTGATAAAAAACATTATATAAACCTAGACATAGAAAAAGAAAGATACTTAGAGCACGAAAATATAATAGAGGATGATGGCTATAGAAATTTCCTATCAAGACTTTCTACTCCACTTAAAGATAAATTACTGCAAGGCTCCAAGGGGCTTGATTTTGGATGCGGGCATGGACCAGCTTTGGCTGATATTTTAATTAAAGATGGGTTCGATGTAGATCTATATGATCCTTTTTTCTTTCCAGATGAGGACGTTTTTTTAAAGCAATATGACTTTATAACTTGTACAGAAACCGCAGAACATTTTTTTGAACCAGCAAAGGAGTTTAAGATTCTACATAGCCTACTTAAGAAAAATGGCTGGCTTGGAGTTATGACCAATACTCTTACTACAGATGATGCCTTCGATTCTTGGTATTACAGAAGAGACCCAACTCATGTATGTTTTTACTCAGAAGAAACCTTTAAAGTAATCGCAGAACAAAAAAATTGGTTATATGAACCTATTTCAAAAGACATAGCTTTATTTCAAAAAAAATAATTTCTTTGGTCATTTCATTTATGGTAACTTAAGTCATGAATAAAATTTTATTACTTCTTTTATTAACAGCCATAATCATAGTTGGTTTTATTTATGGTCCCAAGGCTGTCCGACTTTACAATTTAGCAAATCTTTATGATGAAGAATCCATAGCCAGTAATTTTATTAATATAGATAAAATTTTTACAGTATCTGAGCCTATCCCATCGTCAGAAGAACCTTATATATTTAATAAAAAACCCTACAACCTTCCAGAAACTTATTTTTTTGAAGGAGAAGAAAGAAATTTCCAAGAGGACTTAGATCATTTTAAAACTGATGGACTTATTGTTTTACATAATGGAGATATGCTTTATGAGAATTACTGGAACGGCAACTCGGCTAGCTCAAAACATATAGCTTTCTCTGTTTCAAAATCTTTCTTATCAGCACTCATTGGAATAGCAGTGGGCGACGGTTTAATAGACAGCATCGAAGACCCGGTAACCAAGTACATACCAGACTTTAACGGAACAGGTTATGAAGGAGTGCGCATTAAAGATATTCTTCAAATGTCATCAGGCGTTAAATTTAATGAAGATTATGCTGACCCAAAATCAGATATAAATATATTTGGGAGAGCCGTAGCTAGAGGTTCGTCTTTTAGAGATTTTTCAAAAACTTTAGAAAGGGAAAAAACTCCAGGAACTTACCATCACTATGTCAGCATCGATACTCAGGTTCTTGGCTTTTTGCTTGCAGAAGTAACAGGGGTATCCGTTCAAGATTATTTATATGAAAAGATATGGAACAAAATTGGAATGGAGCAGGGCGCCTATTACATAACAGACAACCTTGGAGTTGAAATGGCTCTAGGCGGATTAAATGCAACGCTAAGAGATTATGCTAAATTTGGTCAGCTCTACCTCAATGATGGAAATTGGATGGGTGAACAGGTTGTTCCAGCAGAGTGGGTAAGGGCCTCTTACAATACAGATGGCCGACATTTAAAACCAGGAGAGCATGATATGTCTTCTAGTCCATGGGGATATGGTCTTCAATGGTGGGTCCCAGGTTTTCCAGATACAGATTACACAGCAGCAGGCGTATATAACCAATATATTTACATAGACCCACTCACAAATGTCGTGGTAGCTAAAACCTCATCTAATCATAGATATACAGCAGAAAAAGAATACTCAAAAGCTGCAAATGTAGCTATGTTTAGAGCAATAGCAAAAAGTATTCAACAACAATAATGCAAAAGGTATTAATTTTTATTAGTACCGTGTTATTAACTTCATGCCAAGACAGGCCCAAAGAAAACGTCTATTACGCCCCTAAAGACCAAGCTGTCTTTGAAAACAAAATATATCTTGATTTGGATTTTGAAGTTATATGGAAAAAGATTATAGAAAAAAATAATAGAGTTTTTGAAATAGAACTAAAAAATGAAGATCTTGGAAAATTAACATTTAAACTTAAGCCAAAAAATATTTTAGATTATATTGATTGTGGGATGATGAATGAAGAAATATATGTTCAATACATAGATAGAATTTTTGAATCATCTTTAAATATAGAAACATCTCTAAGCCTATCAAGAGAAAAAAACTTAACTTCTATCAATGTCATCTCAAAATATATTTTTAAGTCTATAGAAACTGGGACCACATGGACCTTTAAAACTAACGAATCTAAATTGATTTTAGTTGGCAATCCTGCATTTGGAGCAGATCCATATAGAAAATGTATACCCAAACACTTTTTAGAATCTAGTATTATTAGAGAAATCACTGCGTTAGAATAAATTTATAGACAAATACTTCACCTACATTAATTAATTATGAAAATACCTCTATCCAAAAATCTGAAACAATTTTTTTCTCATAGATCAATTGGACTACCCTTAATATTAATTAGTTTCTCTGTGTTCTCTAGCGCCAATCTTGATATTAAGAGTCCTGTAAATGCAAAAATTGAATCCTTAATGCTTGTGGGAAACAGTTTTTTTTATTACAACAATAGTTTGCATAATCATCTAGGCAATCTTATTAAAAATGACCCAGACGTAACCTCCATGAGAAGAAGGTCGATAACAATAAGCGGAGCTGATCTTCCATGGCATGACATTGAAAGCTATCTTTCGAATGAGCAAATAGGCAGCTTTAGAATTGATACGAAAAACAATAATAAATATGTCCCTAATTCTAATACCAAAATCGATGCTGTTATTTTTATGGGCTGCAGTCTTTGTCCAATTCACCCCGATACAAAAGATACCTTTCAAGTTTATGTAAAAAGGTACTCCGAAATTATTAGAGAGAAGAATGCAGAGCCAATGCTTTTTATGTCATGGCCTTATAAAAATAAGCCTGAGATGATCAATCCTCTTAGAAATGTTTTTGTTGATACTGCTAATAAAAACAACTTGTTATTAATTCCTGCAGGCGAAGCTTTTCATGACTTTAATAAAAGTTATCCTGAAATAGATTTGTATACTAAAGATCTAAGACATCCTTCCAAAGAAGGAACTTACCTAGCGGCAGCTGTAGTATTTGCAACACTCTATGGGAAGGCGACTGCTGGAAATCCAGGCATTATGAATCTAGATCCAGAAGTAGCGCATAAAATACAGAGATCAGTGGACAAAACAGTTTCAGAGTTTATGGGCATAACCTTAAGGTAACTTATAATTTTCTCAAATCATTCCTATATCCCATAATTTGATTAGCAAAGACATGGTTTATAGGTATTGGTGCCAAAAGAATTAATATTAAGAATTTAGATATTTTTACCATACTTTATTTTGTATTTTTTGAGATATATACTCGAATGA
>JABBBT010000007.1 GCA_018607365.1 SAR86 cluster bacterium | reverse complement strand
CAGACCCACCCGCAGCTGTTAAAGATGCATTTGATGATGTTGTTGCTGCGCGAGAGGATAAAGAAAAACTTCAAAATGAAGCTCAAAGATATGCACTAACTATTGTTCCAGAAGCAAGAGGTCAAGCACAAGCAAGAATAAGAAATGCTGAGGGTTATCTTTTAGAGGTTGTTGCAAATGCTGAAGGTGAAGTTGGAAGATTTACACAATTACTTAAAGAGTATGAAAAAGCTCCACAAGTTACTAGAGACAGAATGTATATCGATGCCATGCAGTCTGTTTTATCCAACACAACAAAGGTCATGATTGATGTTGATAATGGTAATAATCTTATGCTATTACCTCTTGATAAGATGATGCAAAATTCATCTAGACCATCATCATTGAATGATATTTTAAACAGAAAAGGGGATAATAATGAATAGAACTACTTTTATAACAGTCTTTGCTGCGCTTCTTGTTGGCTTCCTTTTAAATAGCTTTTTCATTGTTAATGAAAAAGAAGAGGCTATTGTTTTTCAATTTGGTGAAGCCGTTAGAACTGATATTGATGTTGGCTTTCACTTTAAACTTCCAATTGTTCAAGAGGTTAAAAAATATGACAGCAGAATACAAACTCTTGATGAAGAGCCTGATAGAATATTAACAGTAGAAAGTAAGTATCTTCTCGTTGATTCCTTTATTAAATATAAAATAGCTGATGTCTTAACCTTCTATAAAGCTAATAATGGAAGTTTTAATAGTTTAAATAGCTTGCTTGGACAGAGATCTGAGTTTGTTCTAAAAAATAACTTTGGTAAAAGAACTGTTAAAGAAGTTGTCTCTGGTGAAAGAGATGAGCTTATGAATATTATGCTTAACTCTTTGAATGATTCTGTTGCGGACCTTGGTATTGAAATAATTGACTTTAGGGTTAAAAGAATTGATCTTCCTTCAAATCTAAGTAATTCTGTTTATGAAAGAATGAGAACAGAAAGAAACAGATTGGCAGAAGAACTGCGTTCTGAAGGTAAGGAAATTTCAAGAGAGATCAGGGCTGTAGCAGACAAGGATAAGGTTGTTATTCTTGCAGAAGCATATAAAAAAGCTGAATTATTAAGAGGTGAGGGTGATGCTGAGGCTGCAAGAATATATGCAGAAGGTTTCTCTCAAGATCCTGAGTTTTATGAGTTCACGAGAAGCATGAAAGCATATGTTGAAACCTTTGAAGATAAAGGTGATGTGATGTTAATCGATGCTAATTCTGATTTTTTAAAATACTTAAACACTAAAGAAATATCTAAATAAATAGGAAAAATAATGGCATCTAATACCCTTATCTTGGGACTCCAATGGGGTGATGAAGGCAAAGGCAAAATTGTAGATGCATTAAGTAAAGAAGTATTTGCTGTTTGCCGTTTTCAGGGTGGGCATAATGCCGGCCATACTATTAAGGTTAATGGCCATCAGACCGTTCTACATCTAACTCCTTCAGGTATCTTGCATCCAAATGTAAATTGCTTAATTGGAAATGGCGTTGTTCTGTCTTTAGAAGCACTCGATAAAGAAATTACAGGCCTTGAGGATGCTGGTATAAATTTTACTGACAGATTTTTTGTTAGCGATGGTTGTGCACTCATTCTCCCAAGCCATATTAGTATTGATCAGGTAAGAGACAAAAAAGAATCGATAGGAACAACTGGAAGGGGTATAGGTCCAGCATATGAAGATAAAATTGCTAGAAGAGCTGTTCGTTTTGGAGATATTGGAAATGAAGATTTATTAAGAGAGAAGGTTGAGACGCTCGTCTCATATCATAACCGCCTATTAAAAGACCTGTATGGAGAAAAAACTCATAGTATAGAAGATACTTTGAGCCATATTTTGTCCTTTAAAGATCTTTATGATAAATATTCATCAGATACCCAGGGACTTCTTTATGATTGGATAAAAGGAAATAAACCTATCTTATTCGAAGGCGCTCAAGGAACACTACTTGATATAGATCATGGTACATATCCATACGTTACTTCATCTAGCACTACTGCTGGAGGTGTTTCAACAGGACTTGGCGTAGGGCCAAAGTACATAGATAAGATAGTTGGTATTTCTAAAGCTTACTGTACAAGAGTCGGAGAAGGACCATTTTTAACTGAATTATTTGATGATAATGCAAAAATGTTAGCAGAAAAAGGACATGAATTTGGAGCAACAACAGGGAGACCAAGAAGGTGTGGCTGGATAGATTTACTGGCTCTAAAAAAAGCTGTTTTCACAAATTCAGTAACGAATATTTGCTTAACAAAATTAGATGTAATGGATGAATTCAAGACCATTGAGGCCTGCGTAGATTATCAAAATGGCGAACCAGTTTACAAATCTTTTGAAGGCTGGAATTCTAATACAGTTGGAACAACTCAATTCTCAGAGCTTCCTGAAAAAGCCCAAGAGTATGTAAATTTTATTGAAAGTTTTGTTGAATGCCCTATCTCATATGTATCTACAGGACCTTCGAGAGATCAAACTATTCTAAGATAGCTCTTTGCTCTTTGACTTAATAAATTTATCAAGATTAGCATTTATAAATTTATATGAATCTGGACTAGAAAATTTTCTTGCCAGTCTAATGGATTCATCAATTACTATAGGTTTATCTAAACTGCCATATACCATTTCATTTAAAGCAAAGTAAAATATTGCTTTATCTATAAGATCCATATCAGGGTCATTAACACCCAAGTCATCTAGAAGGTCTTTTAAATGATCTCTATTGCTCTGTATAGACTTAAGCGCAGAAGAAAAGAGCTGAAAGTCTACTTTTTTAGTTTTATGTTCATCTTTGAATTGATCAATAATATCTTCGATATCTTGCTCATTAAAAAATAATTGGTAAATTGCTTGAACAAGATATTCTCTACTCCTAATCGCAACCTTATGGTTAGCTAGATTTTTCATTTATCAATGTCCTTAATGATTCTGCATTATTTTTTGTATTCACAATTAGTCTTTCTAAGAGCTGTTCTTTATTTTCAACGCATATAACATTGTTAATAAATGCAATATTTGGATAGGCTAGAGCAAGCTCACCAACTGATCTAAATGTTTCATTTGTAACTAGTTCATAGTGAGAGGTACCACCTCTAATAATTATTCCAAGAAATATTACTCCCACAAATTTCTCATTCGTACTCATTATTTTATGCTTTGCCAACGCGGCAAGCTCTATAGCACCTGGAGCACAAGCAAACGAAAGTTTAAAATTACTGGAAAGACTTTCAGATGAAATATCTACCATTTGTTTTATATAATCTTGATACCAGGATGTATGAACTATTAGAACTTTATTCATTTACAAAACCAGTTATTTCAATATTAAAACCCGACACTGCATTATATTTAGTTGGAGTTCCAAGTACTGATATTTTCTTAAGATCAAGGGCTCGTAATATTTGAGATCCAACACCAATAACTCTTCTATTTGCTTTAGGCTCAACCTCTCTATCCTCTAATTTGTTAAGCCAATAACTTTTAGCATCCCTGTGGTTAATCAAAACAAAAAGTCCGGCCTCTTCTTTAGAAATTCTTTCAAGAGATTTTCTAATAGACCAATTTTTTCCAAGATCTTCTATGCCAAGGGTGTCCTGTAAGATGCTATGTGTCTGTACTCTAACTAAAGGCGATTCTATTGACTGAAGGTTGCCTTTTGAAAGAGAAAAATGATACTCATCATTGATGATGTCTCTCCAAACAATTAATTTAAAATCACCAAATTCATTTGAAACATCCTTTTCATGTATAGCTTCAACAGTGGAATCTGAAGAAAGCCTGTAATCAATTAAATCCGCTATTGTTCCTACCTTAATATTATTATCTTTACCAAATTTTATAAGATCATCCCTTCGTGCCATTGTTCCATCATCATTCATGATCTCACATATCACTCCAGCAGACTGAAGGCCGGCAAGTTTTGCTAAATCACATGCAGCTTCTGTGTGCCCAGCCCTGCTTAGCACTCCACCTTCCATAGCCTTTAGAGGGAAGATGTGGCCAGGTTGAACGATATCAGATGCTTTTGAGTCTTTGTTTACTGCAGTTCTAATTGTATATGCTCTATCCGCAGCAGATATTCCAGTAGTGATACCTTCTGCAGCCTCAATCGATACTGTAAAAGCTGTTCTATTGGCAGCCTTGTTATTACTAGTCATCATCTGAAGGTCATACTTATCACAAAGATTGGTACTCATTGGAAGGCATATTAATCCTCTGCCTTTAGAGGCCATAAAATTAATAATTTCTGGTGTAACCAAATCTGCAGCGCATATAAGATCACCTTCATTTTCTCTAGATTCATCATCAAGAATTATGACCATCTTGCCATTTTTAATATCTTCAATGATTTCTATGATGTTGTTCTTTAGCATTTTTTATAGATTTGTTTTATGTCTGATTCAATTTTATATGAGGATTCTAGAGTAAAACCAAAGTTTTCAACAGTAGTTTCTTCATCAAACCAATTTACACCATCATCTCCTACTTTATTTGGAGATTTATAAATAATTACTTCATCCACAAGATTAGAAATTAAAAATGCATTTACTAATTTAGGTCCAGCTTCAACAAGGATTGAATTAATAGGTGATTTTTGAATTTGAGACACTATTTTGTGAATATTTCTTTCTTTTATAATTTCAACATCCGCTTCCTGAAAAAATTTATAGTCATATGAGATATTGTCTTTATTTGATAAGAGTATTTTTTTTGCTTGATTAACTGGAAATTTAACACGAGCATTCATTTGAGGGTTGTCAGCTAGAAGGGTGTTACCACCAGTTAAAATAGAATCATAATCTGCTCTTAGAATCTGAACATCTTCCCTTGATTCATTCGATGTAATAAATATCCTCTCGCCATTTTTTTTATGAGACTTTCCGTCAGCAGATGAGGCAATTTTTACTGCAATATATGGTTTTTTATTCTCATGCTTAAAAAAAAAATGTTTATTTTGTTTTTTAACTTCATTAGCACAAATATCAAATTCAACCATGACACCATTATCAATTAATTTTTTAATACCTTTTCCTGAAACCAATGGATTTGGATCCTTGGAACCAATGACAACTTTTTTTACTCCAGCTTTAATGATTGCATCTGAGCATGGACCAGTTTTACCATGATGACTACATGGCTCAAGAGTACATATTAATGTGAGTTCATCAAAAGAATTAAATGTTTTTCCTAGCTCTTTTTTTGCTTTTGCTATGGCATTAATTTCCGCATGACATGATCCAAATATCTCATGCTCACCTTGTGAAATTATTTGATTATCTTTAATTAATAGAGCCCCAACAACTGGATTAGGTTTTGCAGTAAACTTGAAAGCATTAGCGTTAGAGATAGCTCTCTTCATGTACTTAATATAGTTCATTTTTTTGTTTTTTTTCTTGAGGGCTTTTCTTTACTAAGGGAAGTAATCTCTGCAGAAAAATCTTTAATATCTTGAAAATCTCTATATACAGAGGCAAAGCGTACGTAAGCCACAGTATCGACCTCCTTAAGAGTATTCATCATAAATTCACCAATTTTGATAGACTGAATTTCACGCACACCACTGGTACGGATTTCTGTAAGAATTTTACCAAATGCAGTATCGATTTCTTCTGATGATAGAGGTCTTTTTTCTAATGCTCTCAACATTCCTCTTTTTAACTTAGAACCATTAAATGGTTGTCTCTCCCCATTACTTTTAATTACTCTAGGTAGAGCAAGGTCGGCTGTTTCAAAAGTAGTAAATCGAGAGTGACAAACTTCACAGGACCTTCTTCTTCTTGTTTGAGACCCATCAGCAACAAGCCTTGAATCAATTACTTTAGTATCTTCAGCTTGGCAAAATGGACAGTACATCTATAAATTATAGACTGGATATTTACTAGTGAGCTCAATAACACTATTTTTTATTTCATCCATTTTTGATATATCTTGATGATTTTCTATAACATCACAAATCCAATTGCTTATTTTTTCTACTTCTTCCTCTTTAAAACCCCTGGTAGTCACTGCAGGAGTTCCAAGTCTTACCCCAGAAGTTACAAAAGGAGATCTTGGATCATCTGGAACCGCATTTTTATTAACAGTAATATTTACATCTCCCAATGCTTTTTCTAGCTCTTTGCCAGTAATTTCTTTATTTCTAAGGTCAACAAGAATAATATGATTTTCTGTTTTACCAGTCACCACATCAATTCCCCTAGATTGAATGGTAGAACACATAACTTTTGCGTTATCCATTACTTGTTTTATATAAGTCTTAAATTCAGGCTCTAAAGCCTCTTTAAAGCAAACAGCTTTTGCAGCAACGACATGCATTAATGGACCACCCTGAGAGCCAGGAAATACTGCAGAATTTAATTTTTTTTCAATTGCTTCATTTTTTCTAGCTAATATTATTCCTGAGCGGGGACCTCTTAATGTTTTATGCGTTGTTGATGTGACAACATCAGCAAAAGGGATTGGTGATGGATAGAGTTCAGCTGCAACCAATCCAGATATGTGAGCCATATCTACAAGAAAATATGCATTAACTTCATCTGCTATTTCTCTAAATATTTTCCAATCTATTATTCCTGAATATGCAGAAAAGCCAGCAATTATTAATTTAGGCCTATGTTCATGAGCTAATTTTCTTACCTGATCGTAATCAATTTCATTAGTTTCTGGGTGAAGACCATATTGAATTCCTTTGTAATTTTTTCCTGAAAAATTTACTTTTGCACCATGGGTTAAATGACCGCCATGATCTAGACTCATTCCTAAAATCGTATCATTAGGTTCTAATAGGGCTAAAAATGCTGCAGCATTTGCTGATGATCCTGAGTGAGGTTGCACATTTGCATAATCTGCTTTGAAAAGCTCCTTAGCTCTTGATATAGCTAATTCTTCAGCAATATCTACATATTCACAACCACCATAGTATCTTTTTGATGGATATCCCTCTGCATATTTATTTGTAAGAACTGATCCCTGAGCTTCAAGGATTCTAGTACTTGCATAATTTTCAGAAGCTATTAACTCTATGTGTTCTTCTTGTCTTAAAGACTCATTCTTCATAGATGACCACAACTCAGAATCATATTCTTTAATTGATTCATTATTGCTAAAAATAGAGTCACTTTTAGAAAGCATTTTAATTTTTGATTCGGTGTTCATATTTAACTTTTACCACTTAAGAAAATAGAAAATTTTGAATCATGATTTTAAATCATCTAAGGCTTCTTGTGTATAAAAGGCTTCATTCTTTTTGGATAACATGCTTTGCAGATACTACATTCGAGTCCATAGCAGGCTTTTGCTTGGCAAAACTCTCTACCCCAAAAAATAATTTGAAGATGTAGCTTGTTCCAAGATGATATTGGAAATAATTTTTTTAAGTCAATTTCTGTCACCCTTACATTTTTTCCATTCGTTAAACCCCATCTTTGGGCAAGTCTATGAATATGGGTATCAACAGCAAATGCAGGGATTCCAAAGCCTTGACTCATTACTACAGAGGCTGTTTTGTGACCTACACCAGGAAGCTTTTCAAGATCATTAAAGTTATCTGGAACAATACTATTATATTTTTTAACAAGTATTTTTGATAATTCCCTTATCGCTTTTGATTTTTTTGGACCAAGTCCACATGGCTTTATAATTGAATAAATAGTCTCTTTAGATAGCTTACTCATTTCAAGAGGCGAAGACGCTAATTTAAATAAACTAGGAGTTACCTTATTAACTCGCTCATCAGTGCATTGTGCTGAAAGTAAGACAGCAACTAACAGAGTAAAATTGTCAGAATGATCTAACGGTATTGGAGTTTTAGGGTAGTGCTTATTTAGCGTCTTTGCTACCAACAATGCTCTTTCAGATTTCTTCATAGTGTCAAATGTAGCATAATATACATTCAAAATATGAATGCTAATAAATTACAAAAATACATACTCAAGCTGAAAGAAAGTTTTTTAGAAGAGTCTGAAGAAAATAGAAAAATGCTAGATATTTACGTCAAATCTATAGAGGGGCAGGCCTCCAAAGAAGAAATAAAATATGCTGACAATCAATTAAAGCAAATTTTTAAAAATCTAGGATTGGGCATTTTAACTGTTTTGCCATTTAGCCCAATAACTATTCCCTATGTGGTAAAAAAAGCACAAGAGTATGGCATAGATATAATACCTAATTGGTATAAGAAGCTTTAAGAACAACATGGGATAGATTAGAATAGTGGTGTAAATTTTTTACTTATTTGGAGAAATTATGAAAAATGTAGTTATAGTCGATAGTGTTAGAACTGGACTAGCTAAATCTCATCGTGGCGGATTTAATATGACTAGACCTGATAATATGCTTGCTCATATTATTAATGCCTTACTAGAAAGAAATCCCAACCTTCCTCCGGAAGCTGTTGAGGATATTATTATGGGTTGTGGAAATCCTGAAGGAGCTCAAGGTCATAACATTGGAAGAAATGCAGCAGTGTTATCAAATCTTCCATTAAGTACTGGTGGAACAACAATTAATAGATATTGCTCATCAGGTCTTCAATCAATCTCAATGGCAGCTGGTCAAATTATGGCTGGTTGTTACGATACTGTTATTGCTGGCGGCGCTGAAACTATTTCAATGATGAAAATGAATATGGATAATTTTGTCAATGAGAAGTTAGCCGAACAATCTCCTGGAATATACTATCCAATGGGTATGACGGCTGAAGTTGTTGCTAAAAGATATAACGTATCAAGAGAAACTCAGGATGAGATAGCATTTGAAAGTCAAAAAAGAACTGCTGCTGCTCAGGAAGCTGGTATTTTTAATGATGAAATTGTAGCAATGCAAACTAAAATGTTACTTACTAATAAAGAGACAGGTGAATCTAAAGAAGTTGATGTAACTGTAGACAAAGATGAGTGCAACAGACCAGGGACAACTATGGAAGCTTTAGGTAGCTTAAAGCCAGTATTTGATCCTGAAGCTGGTTCGGTTACAGCAGGAAATTCCTCACAATTATCTGATGGTGCTTCTATAAATTTAGTTATGTCAGAAGAGAAGGCGCTTGAGCTTGGTTTAAAACCAATAGCTTATTTTAGAGGATTTACAACAATGGGTTGTGAACCAGATGAGATGGGTATTGGCCCAGTATATTCTGTTCCTAAACTGCTCAAGAATTATAATATGTCAGTCGAGGATATTGATCTTTGGGAGTTAAATGAAGCTTTTGCAGTTCAAGTTGCTCATTGTAGAGATACTTTAGGAATTTCCATGGATAAACTAAATGTTAATGGAGGCTCAATCTCAATTGGTCATCCTTTCGGCATGACAGGTTCAAGATGTGTGGGTCATTTAACGCGTGAATTAGTTAGAAGTGATAAGCAGTTTGGAGTTGTTACTATGTGTGTAGGTGGAGGCATGGGAGCATCTGGTTTATTTGAAAGATACCCAAGTTAATCCTTGGTTTCAGAATTTGAGCTGATTAAATTATTTGATAATATTGGCTCTAAATATAACGAACAAAATGGCATAGTCCTTTCTCCTGGAGATGACTGTGCCATTATTGACTTACCTCTTCCAATTGTTACTTCAATCGATGCATCTATTTGTGATGTTCATTTCCCAAACAATGCATCAGCAAAAGATATAGGCTATAGAGCAGTTGCGGTTGCTCTCAGCGATATTGCTGCAATGGGATGTCAACCAAGAGGTTTTAGTATTTCTCTTTCATGTTTGAATCAAGATATAAGCTGGTATAAAGATCTTGCTGATGGATTTACTAATATTGCTGATGAATTTCAAATGTCTCTTATTGGAGGAGATGTCACTAAAGGCCCTCTAAATATTAATGTTGTAGTATACGGAACACCATATAATTCAAAATTCTTAAGAAGAAATGGAGCTAAAAAGGGAGACTTTATCTGCATTACAAAGCCTGTTGGCAGAGCAAAAAAAGGCTTAGAAGATTTCCAAAACAATAAATCAGAATCTAGTTTTTTAGAAGACTATTTGCGACCAAAACCTCAAATAGAATTAGGTAAAAAAATTGTTAATTACGCATCATCATGTATAGATATATCTGATGGGTTACTTTCAGATCTTAATCATATTCTTGTCTCATCAAAAGTTGGAGCAATTATTCTCTTGGATGATATTCCAATAACCTCTGATATAGATGATATAAATGCTGGTGATGATTATGACTTATGCTTTACACTTCCTCCTCAAATGATGGAGAGTAAATTTTATAAAATTGGTGAAATTACTGAGGAATTAGGAATGAAATTTAACTCTAATAAAGGTTATGATGCATCAATTAAAGGATTCGACCATTTTAAAAATGAATAAATTTCCCAACTTAAAAAAACCATCTCACTTGTTAGCTACGTTATTTGGAGTGGGTAAGCTTCCTTATGGTCCAGGTACATGGGGTTCTTTGGCAACTCTTATTGTTTGGTATTTTTGTAATGAATATATACAAGCTAGTGTTGAAATCCTTATAGCTATTATTCTTCTCGCATTACTGATTTGTTATTTTTCAACTAATGATCATGAGGAAAAAGATCATAAATCCATTGTCATAGATGAGTTTGCAGGGATGTGGTTGGCACTCTTTTTAATTCCCGATATTACAACTGCTGGCTTAGCATTTTTATTATTTAGACTGTTTGACATATTCAAACCATTCCCTATTTCTTATGTAGACAAAAATATGAAAAATGCCTTCGGGGTTGTTTTAGATGACTTAATAGCAGGTTTAGCTGCTGGTTATCTAACAATATTTCTTTATTCTTTCTTCTAAGGAGGAGCTATCTAAGCCACATTCGGCAATCATTTCTTCTCTAGATGCATGTTCAATAAACTTATCAGGAATCCCAAATATTTTTGATCTTATATCAATATTCTCTTCAGAACAAAACTCCAGAACAGCACTTCCAGCTCCTCCAGCAACAGACCCATCTTCTAAAGAAACAAAAAGGTCCGCATTTTTGAGATACTTCTTTAAAACTACCTTATCTAATGGTTTTACAAATCTCATATCTATAAGAGTAAAGTTTAGTTTCTCACACACATCCCGTGCCTCATGGAGAAGCGCACCAAAATTAAGAAATATTTTATTTAATGAGCCTTCCAGAACAACTCGACTTTGGCCTAATTCAATTGACTCAAGCCCTTCACTCACATCAGAATCTGGCCCTGTACCTCTTGGATACCTAATAGCAGCAGGGCCTTTATGGTAAAAACCTGTTGACAGCATAAGCCTTGTTTCTTGTTCATCCGATGGAGTCATAATAATAATATTTGGTATACATCTAAGATAGGCAATATCGTAGTTACCTGAGTGGGTAGGGCCATCTTCTCCTACAAGCCCAGCCCTATCAATTGCAAATGTTACATCTAAATTTTGAACTGCTACATCATGTATAAACTGATCATAGGCTCTTTGAAGAAAGGTTGAATAAATAGCTACAACGGGTTTCTTATTTTCTTTAGATAGGCCTGCAGCAAATGTTACTGAATGCTGTTCAGCAATTGCAACATCAAAATATCTATCAGGATATTTTTTACTAAATTCAACCAAACTAGAGCCTTCTCTCATTGCTGGGGTGATTGCCACCAAAGCTTCATCTTTTGTAGCCATATCAACAACCCAGTCTCCAAATATATCTTGATATTTCTTTTTTGGACTCTCTGTTGATTTGACAGCATTAATTTTACCAATAGCATGAAATTCAATTCTATCTGCCTCTGCTGGATCTAGGCCAGCACCCTTTTTTGTAATTACATGCAGAAATTGTGGACCCTCAAAATCTTTAAGATTACCAATAACATCAATCATTTCTTTCATATTATGGCCATCAATAGGACCAATATAGTTTAATCCTAGCTCTTCAAAAATATTACCTGGAGCTACCATGGCCTTCATTTGTGTTTCAACTTTTCTTGCAAGATGGTATGCCTGAGGTAATGGTTTTAATACACTTGCACCACTATCTTTAATTCCTTTATAAATTTTAGAAGCCCAAATTCTAGAAAAGTAATTAGACAAACCTCCAATGTTTTCTGAAATAGACATATCATTATCATTCAAAATTATCAGCATATTTGGTTTAAGATGCCCTGCATGACTAAGAGCCTCAAAGGCCATTCCAGCTGTCATGGCTCCATCACCTATAACCGCTACATGTTTTTTATTTGAGTTTTCTTTTTTGGATGCTACAGCCATGCCAAGGAGAGCACTTATAGATGTGCTTGAATGACCAACTCCAAAAGCATCAAATTCACTTTCATTAATTGATGGGAATGGTGCCAAGCCATCTTTTTTACGGATAGTATTTATTTTATTCTTTCTTCCAGTAATGATTTTATGAGGATATGCCTGGTGCCCAACATCCCAAATTAAATTATCATCCGGGGTATGAAAAAGATAGTGCAAGGCAACTGTTAACTCTACAACACCAAGACCTCCACCTAAATGACCACCACTTTGCCCCACAGAAAATAATAAAAACTCTCTCAATTCATTAGCAAGAGTCTCTAGCTCTAAAATAGAAAAAGAACGAATATCAGAGGGTACCTCCACTTTATCAAGAAGAGGGGTTGATGGAATAACTTTAGGTATTTCTTTAAATACTTTCATCAATTTCTTCTATTAATTAAGTAATAAGCAATATCAACAAGCTTATCAATGTTGGTAGGGTTATTGTTATTAAGATCTGCTATTGCTGATTCAACCAAGCTTTTTGCTCTAGCCCTTGAAGACTCAACTCCAAGAATATTAACGTATGTGTCCTTATTATTTTTAATATCAGAGTTATTATTTTTTCCTAAAACTTCTGATGACTCAGTAACATCAAGAACATCATCAATAATTTGAAAAGCTAAACCAAGCTTCCTGCTAAAGCTTTTTAAATTTTGTATTTCATTATCATTCAAATCATTATTTAATTGGCCAAATAGAACAGAACATTCAATTAATTTACCTGTTTTAAGTTGATGGATATGATCTAAACTTTCTTGATCTGTTTTTGCAAGATTATTTTCATTATCAATATCTAAGTGCTGGCCTAAAACCATACCATTTTTGCCACAGGCATGAGACAAGAGCTTCAAAGCTTTTACTTTATTGTTATCAGATAAATAAATATCATTACATATAATTTCATATGCAAGGGCTTGGAGGGCATCACCACTTAATACAGCATTAGCTTCTCCATATTTAACATGATTTGATGGTTGGTTCCTTCTGATATCGTCGTCATCCATACAAGGTAGATCATCATGAATCAAGGAGTAGGTATGCATTAATTCAATAGATGCCGCTAGTGTTATAACGCTGTCATGTTCAAGCGAAGAACTCATTTCAGAAGACGCAAATATCAAACCTGCACGAACCATTTTGCTTTCTGCAATTGCTGAATAGGCCATTGATTTCTCTACAGGATTAGAATTGCCAATACTTTCAGTAAGCTTAGTTTTAACAAGCTCTTTTACTTCCGACAGATACTGAGAAACCATTTATAGATTAAGAATTATCTAGTTCTTGTGCTGTCCCATCATCAAGAAGTTCTTTAACTTTCAGTTCTGCTTCTTCGAGTTGTTTTTGACATTCTTTAACAAGGTTGATACCTGCTTCAAATGATTTTACTGAATCCTCAAGATTGATATTCTCATCTTCAAGTTTGGAAACTATAGCTTCTAGCTTTTGAAGCGAAGCTTCAAAGTCAATTTTTTTATCTGTACTTGCCATTTCTTATTGTAATTTATTAATCAGTTATTTTAAAAAATTTTTTAAAATCATTTCTAAGCGCATAAGGTAAAGCTAATACTGCTGGAGTAAGAATAAGAGTTATAAAGGTACTAAAACCAAGACCAAATACAATTGAAACTGCCAAATTTG
>JABBBT010000030.1 GCA_018607365.1 SAR86 cluster bacterium | reverse complement strand
CATATGCATCTACCATAGACTTAAACTTACTAAATAAAATTTGAATTTCCTGAGGTCCTGGGCTTGCTTCAGGGTGACCCTGAAAGCTAAATGCTGGAGTGTCTTGGAACTCTATGCCCTGAAGTGATTGATCAAAAAGAGATATATGCGACACACGAATATTATCTGGTAAAGACTCAATATCTACAGCAAACCCATGGTTTTGACTGGTAATCATAACCTCTTTAGTTTTAATATCCTGTACTGGATGATTTGCACCATGATGACCAAATTTCATTTTGTGAGTTTTGGCCCCTCCAGCTAAGGCTAGCAACTGATGGCCAAGGCAAATTCCAAAAATAGGAATCTTTATATCTAAAAATTTTTTTATATTTTCAATTGCGTAAGTGCATGGCTCTGGATCGCCAGGCCCATTTGATAGGAATATACCTCTTGGAGATAATTCCATAACTTCATCAAATGAGGTTTTAGCATTAACAACATGAACTTCTCCAGCATAATCAGATAACAGCCTTAATATATTAGTTTTAATTCCGAAATCATATGCAACTATTGGTCCATTTTTATTTGAAGACTCTTTATATTCTGGCCAAATACCCTGATTCCATTTATAACTTTCAGCAGATGAAACCTCTTTAGCCAAATCAAGACCTTCAAGCCCAGAGAAAGACTTAGCTTTTTGAAGAGCTTCAGCTTCTGATACCAATCTTGATGATCCTATGCAGCAGGCCATGGACCCTTTTTCTCTAATTATTTGAGTGAGCTGTCTAGTATTTATTCTAGATATAGCCATAACATTCTGCTCAATTAGAAACTCTTCGAGTGTCTTTTGAGATCTCCAATTGCTTGGCTTAGTGCAAAATTCTTTCACAACCAACCCAGAAGCATGAATTTCATTAGATTCATGATCTTCTGCATTAATTCCAGTATTCCCTATATGGGGATGAGTAAAGGTAATAATTTGTTTTTTATATGATGGGTCCGTGATAATTTCTTGGTATCCAGTCATGGAAGTATTAAATACTATCTCACCAACATCAACTTTTTCTTCACCAAAGCCCTCTCCATGGAATATACTGCCATCTTCTAGAACTAAAATAGAATCAAAAGGCATTATATTATTTCCTCGTAGAGGTAAAATAAAGAAGAATAATCAGAATATCTTGAAAAAGAAATTTTGGATTTTAATGAGCTAAAATATCGTGCTGGCATTAAAATTGTACTTTATAGACTTAGGAGCCAACTGTCTATATAAATTTAAAAAAATATGAAAATTTCAATCAAAAATGATACTCAAATCCAAAAAATGCGAATAGCAGGGAAGCTTGCTTCTGAAGTGCTAGAAATGATTGAACCTTTCGTTATTCCTGGAGCCTCAACTGGGGAGCTTGATAAAAGATGTTTTGATTATATTACAGATGTGCAAAAGGCAATTCCTGCCAATGTTGGCTATAGAGGCTTTGAAAAAACAATATGCTCAAGCATTAATCAGGTTATATGTCATGGCATCCCAGATAATAATAGAATCTTAAAAGATGGTGATATTCTTAATATTGATGTAACTGTCATAAAAGATGGCTGGCATGGAGATACATCAAAAATGTACCTTGTTGGAAAGTGTAAACCCCATAATGAAAGGCTCGTTAAGGTCACACAAGAGTGTTTATATAAAGCTATTGAAGTTGTAAAGCCTGGCGCCTATCTTGGTGACATAGGACATGCTATCCAGCAACATGCAGAATCTAATTATTACAGCGTAGTTGAAGACTATTGTGGACATGGTATTGGTGATATTTATCATGAGGATCCTCAGATTCTCCATTACGGCAAACCTGGAAGAGGTATTGAAATTCAAGAAGGTATGTGTTTCACCATTGAGCCAATGATTAATCAGGGATCAAAATACTGTAAAACACTTAGAGATGGCTGGACCGTTGAAACTAAGGATGGAAGAAATTCTGCACAATGGGAGCATACGCTAGCTGTAACTAGTAATGGTGTTGATGTTCTAACTAAAAGACTTGAAGAATCTCTATGACAGAAAAAGAGTCAACCATAAACAAATTTTTTTGGTCTGATTTTTCTAAAATATATAAAAAACCTTCGCTTATAGATAATCATCTAATAAAAAATTCAGACCGCATCGAAGCTACTATTATTAATAATTTTACAGAACTGGACCTGAGTCAAAATTATTCAATTTATGCGAATGGTGGTTTTGGAAGGAAAGAAATGTTTCCATCATCTGACATTGATATTTCAATAATTGAGAATAAAAATTCTACAAAAGATAAAGAAAATTTAGAAATTTTTATTACTAAATTATGGGATTTAGGATTCCAGGTTGGTCATTCGGTTAGATCAATTAAAGATATAAAAAAAATATCAAAAAATGATTTAAAAGAATTTACATCGTATCTTACAAGAAGAGCATTAATCTCGACTCCTGAAATTGATATTAAAGTTTCAAAAACACTTGATGGAATATGGAGTAAAAAAAATTTCTTCAATGCTAAGTTTTTGGAACAAGATGAAAGGTATTCCTCATATCACTCAACAGCATTCAATCTTGAGCCTGATTTAAAAGAGTCACCGGGGTGCATGCGAGATTTTCAAACATCTCTTTGGATTCTTCAGCAGTGCTTTAATTTAAATAACTATACTCAAATCAAGAAATCTAAAGAATTCAGCCTAGAGATTGAGTCAGCTATTAATTCATATAATTTTATTAAAGCTATGAGATTTGCTTCAAACATCTTATCAGCTAACAATAGATTAAGTTTTGAATCTCAGCTTGAAATTTCAAAATCTGCAAAATTAAATAAAAATTCAGGCAAAGAGTCAGTTGAAAAAATGATGAAGGATTTTTATGGGCATGCATCGAATCTTTCTAATTTTAATAACCTTGTATTTGAAACTTTTAAAGAAAAAAATAGCTTTGCAATTAAGAAAAGGTTTGGAGATTTCTATTTAAAAGCAAATAAAATAGGGATTAGAAATTCTGATATATCTGAGAATAAGCATCTAATATTTGGAATATTTATTGCCATTGGTTCGAATAAGAAAGTTAATGCCATAGACACTTCCACGATGGCTTTATTAAAAAAAAATATTCATATAATAGATAGTGATTTTAAAAAAGATGGATTTTATGCCTCACAGTTTCTTGAAATACTTAGATCAAAATATAATTTATCTTCGATATTAAAATCAATGAAAAGCCTAGGTATTATCCAGGCATATATTAAAGAATTTGATGAAGTTGTTGGGCAAATGCAATTTGATCTTTTCCATGTTTATACAGTGGATGAGCATACATTCAAAGTTGTTAGAAATATGAGACAAATGCAAATCGAGTTTCATGAAGATTTTAAGCTTGAACATGAATTACTTAAAAAGATTCCAAAGATTGAAATTTTATACCTAGCAGGCTTATTTCATGATCTTGGTAAAGGTAAGGGCGGAGACCATTCAGAAATAGGCGCAAAAACTAGCTATAAATTTGCCAAGAAAATTGGTCTATCTGTTGCAGACGCAGATCTGATTTCTTGGTTAGTTTTAAATCATCTGCAAATGTCTTCTATATCACAAAAAAAGGATATTTCTGATCCAAAAACAATAGAGTCATTTGCCGATATAGTATTAAATACAGAGCGTTTGGACTATCTATATCTTTTAACCATTAATGATGTCAAGGCTACCAACCCCTCACTTTGGAATGGTTGGAAGCATGGCCTACTAAGAGATCTTTTTTTGCTCACTAGGTCTAAGCTAAATAAAGAGCCAATTAAAACATCAAAGGAAATCTCTATAGATAGACAAAAAAATGTGCTGAGAACTATTGAAAGTGATTTACAGAAAGATCTTTCAAGTTATTTCTCTCTCTTTGATGATTCTTATTTCAATAAGAATAACTCTAACAAATTGGCCTGGCAAAGCCAGCTAATCCTAGATAGTGGTAAAAGTGTTTTGGTAATTGGGTGTAGGAAGTGTTTTGGAAATTTATTAGAGGTTTTTATTAAGACTGAGAATTTTGATGGTTTGTTTTTAAAATTAATTAAAGTGCTAGAGCTTTCTGGGTTGGAAATTATTGATGCTTCTATTGCTACCAGTATTAATAAAGATATAGCTGCAAATACTTTTATAACTAAATTTGTACACCATGATAGATCTCTCAATAACTCTGAAATTAAAGAGGTCAGATCAAGACTTATAAATAATTTTAATAACTTCTCTAAAAGAAAGGACACTGGTTCAAAAAAATATAAAAAATCAGTTGCATTTAAAAAGAGTATGAATGTCTCAAATATTGAGTATAAAAATCAAAAGAAAAATCTTTTGACAATAGAAACTTCTGACGGGCCTGGTCTTTTAGCAAAAATTGCCAAGGTTCTTCATGATAATGGAACGTCAATATATTCAGCAAGAATAAATACCCTAGGTGATAGAGTTGAAGATACATTTGAAATAGAAGACGTTACCCTTTCTAGTGTTTCAAAAAAGAAAATTCAAAAAATTACTGATGACCTTGCTCAAATTGTATAAATTAAGTTCTTACCAAACTATAATAGTTAAATGAAAATTAATGCAGTTGGGTACGCAACCATATCCAAGTCTGGTGATATCTTAGATGTATATTATCCAGATATTGATTTTAATGGATTAAAAACTGATATTAAAAACTCTAAAGATTTTAGTTCCTCCAAGAAACTTATTGAACTGAGCTGGAATCAAGAAGATCTAGATGGCTCTGTTAAAGATGTTAGTTCTGCATATTTAAAGCTTCACCTAATTTCATATAAATTTGTGAAGCCGAATTCTATTAATTTAGATGGCTTATTTTCCGCTCTTCCAAATGTTGCTTGGACAAACCAAGGCCCAATAAGCACAGAGGAAATTGATGAAAGACTGCTTGATTCTAAACTAAATAATTCAAATTTGTATGTTAGATCTTTAGACAAGTTTCCCTCCCTAACAGATTACATTATTCCAAAAAATGTCAGAATTGCGGATGCTTCAAGAGTTCGATTGGGGGCTTATTTAGGTTCTGGGACGACTGTAATGCATGAGGGTTTTGTTAATTTTAATGCAGGCACCATGGGCACAGCAATGATTGAAGGTAGAATTTCAGCAGGTGTTGTAGTTGGTAAGAATTCTGATTTAGGTGGCGGGTGCAGCACTATGGGAACTTTATCTGGTGGGAATGATATCAGAATATCTGTGGGTGAAAATTGCTTATTAGGAGCCAACTCCGGCTTGGGAATTCCGTTGGGTGACAACTGTACAGTTGAAGCGGGTTTATATGTTACAGCTGGAACAAAAATAGAACAGTTTGATGAGAAAGGCTTATCTATGGGTATTTGTAAGGGGTCTGATCTTGCTGGATGTTCTAATGTTGTATTTATTAGACATTCTCTAGATGGTAAAGTTATGGCTAAATTTAATAATTCTTCAATAGAGCTAAATCAGGAGTTGCATTCTAATGATTGAGTTTCTTCAAAAATTAATTCAAATTGAGTCACTTTCTCCAAGAGATGAAGGGTGTTTTGATTTAATCGAAGACCGATTACAAAAGCTTAGCTTTGATTGCAAAAGAATTAATTATTTGAATGTTGAAAATCTTTATGCAACATTTGGTTCAAAAGGAAAATTGTTTTGTTTTCTTGGGCATACTGATGTGGTTCCAACTGGTCCAATAGAGAAGTGGAGTCATCCACCCTTTTCTGGTCACATTGAAGGAGATCTTATGTATGGTAGGGGAACTGCTGACATGAAAGGGTCTATAGCAGCATTTCTTGATTCATTGGATGAATTTTTTCTATCTAATCCTGATTTCAATTTTAGAATTGCCGTCTTACTTACATCAAATGAAGAAGGAGATTCTTCAGATGGTTTTATAGATAAAATTGTTAACGACATGATTGATGTTGATGAGAAAATTGATTTATGTCTTGTTGGAGAGCCTACCTCTTACCTAAAAATTGGTGATAGTGTAAGGATAGGCAGGAGAGGTTCTTTGGGTGGCTCATTAAAGGTTCTTGGTAAACAGGGCCATATTGCATATCCAGAAAATGTAAATAATCCAATTTTTTCTGCAAGTGATGCGATAGTTGAGCTTAAAAATACAGTCTGGGATAATGGAAATGCAATTTTTCAACCTACAAGTTTTCAAATATCCAATATTCATTCTGGAACTGGAGCAAAAAATGTTGTTCCTGGAGAGTTAGAAATGTTTTTTAATTTCAGATACTCGACTGAGTCTTCTCAAGAAACATTAATTGATGAGTTCGAGGCTATTCTTAAAAAATTAAATATTGAATACGAGATCGATTGGAAATTAAGCGGCCTTCCCTATTTGACTGAAAAAGATAATCTTAAGGATGTTGTAGTTAAATCAATTGAAAAAATTACCGGATATAGTCCTGACTTAAATGCAAAGGGCGGAACATCTGACGGAAGATTTATTGCAAAAATGGGTACAGAGATTGTAGAGCTTGGCCCGCTTAATGAGACTATTCATCAAATAGATGAGCACATCAAGATATCAGAACTATGGACCCTAAAAAATATCTATACAGATATTTTAAAAGGTCTTAATAAGAAGTTAGCCTAGTTTATTCCGTGCATTCCTTTCTTTAAGAAAGGAGAGCAAATAGCCAATAATAGGCCAACAGCAACTGCTATAAGTCCTACATTCGTGTATACATCTACAAATGCTGATTTTTGAGCTAATGTAAAAATATTCTCTCCGCCGGCCATCCCTTCACTTGCAGTAGCTCTAGCTATTAAACCTGCAACAAAGTTTCCTGCTGCAGATGCAAAAAACCACATACCCATCATCATTCCAACAATCCTCTTTGGTGATAACTTGGTTACAGAAGAAAGACCAACAGGAGACAAGCAAAGCTCACCAATTGTATGAAGTAGGTATATAAGCATTATCCAAAATACTCCAGTTTGAACTCCAGCAGAACTCTTCATTCCAAAAACGAGAACAAGGAACCCAATTCCAACAAACATAATTCCAATTGCAAATTTGAGTGGTGTTGAAGGTTCTATATTTCTCCTAGCAAGGGCTAACCACATAAAAGCAAAGAGAGGAGCTAGCGTAAATATGAAAAATGCATTTAAAGATTGAAACATCGAAGCAGGAACCTCCCAACCTAAAATTGTTCTATCTACTCCCCTATCAGTAAGGATATTTAAAGATGATCCTGCTTGTTCAAAAAGGGCCCAAAAAATTAATGAAAACAATATTAAAATTCCCACCACAATCATCCTATCTCTTTCTTCTGGCGAACATTTTGACAATGAATAAAATAGCCAAAAAGCAATACAAATTGCCCCAAAACCGCCAAGAAGATTTCCAACTATTTCCTGATTCTGTATAAGCATATAAGATGCAAAAACCATAAATATTCCACTAATGTATGCCCAATTCTCATATGTGATATTAAACTTCTTATCCATATAAAAGTCTGATGTTGGCTCCGCATGTCCATCTAAGTATTTTTGACCCCATAGGAAGATCATTAATCCAATTAGCATTCCTATTCCAGCTGCACCAAAACCATATGACCAGCCATAAGTTTCACCTAAATAGCCACAAAGCAAAGAAGCAGAGAACGCCCCAATATTTATACCCATGTAAAAAATTGTAAATCCAGGATCCCTCCTAGGATCTCCTTCTTCATAAAGAGCACCAACCATTGTTGATATATTAGGTTTAAGAAACCCTACTCCAGAGATTATAAGAGCTAATGATAGATAGAAGACTTGAACATTACTCTCAAAAGCCATTCCTGTATGACCCAAAACTAGAAGCACTGCACCAAATGTAACTGCCTTTCTTGAGCCAAGTATCCTATCTGCAAGCATTCCTCCAAAAACAGGCATTATATAAACTAGAGATGTATAGGCACCATAAATTACATAACTTTGAGCATCAGAAAACTCCCAGTGCTTTGTAAGATAGAGTATTAATAATGCTCTCATTCCATAGTAAGAAAATCTTTCCCACATCTCGGTAGCAAAACATACAAAAAGACCTTTTGGATGGCCTAAAAATTCTGATGATTCTGTAATTGAAGTATTCATAATGATTTATTCTTTTAATAGTTTTAAGTACTATAACAAAATGAAATTAAAATCACACAAAGTCTCTCCTATAAAAAGAATTGCAGCAACTATCTATGATTTATTCTTACTTTTAGGTGTTTGGTTTTTGGTTGGATCAGTTGGTCTTTGGCTCAATAATGGAGAAGTTCTAAATCCATGGCTTGGTTTATTTATGGTTTTTATAAGTACATGGTCTTTTTATGCTTACTTTTGGATACATGGAAATAAAACCTTAGGCATGGCGGTTTGGAAGATAGAGATTTATAGCATTGATGGTAAGAATGTAACTATTCAGCAGGTATCGATTAGATTTATTGTAAACTTGTTAATTGTTTTTTTTGCCGGCTTGCCGCTATTACAGATATATTTTTCAAAAGATGGAGCATCTATTAGTGACCATCTATCTAAGACTAATTTAAGATATATCTAAATTTTTCTATAGGAAAAAAAACTTAGTATTAACAAAATTATAGCTGGTGCAATTACTCCAATTAAGACCGGTGTGTTATAAGAAATGGAAATGCTTATAGATAGATCTTGAAAGATTCTATATAAAAAACCTCCAAAAACAGCAAAAACTATCCTAGATCCAGGAGTTGAATCCCTTAATGATCCAAAAATAAAAGATCCAAAAAATATCATTATTGCTAACACTGAAAATGGATAAAATATCTTTTTATAAAAAAATTTATCTAAATGGGCTCTAAATAAAATATCTTCATCGAGACTGCTCTCATTCATTAAAGACCTATAAGAGGAAATCCTGTTGAAACTTAAGCTATCTATATATGAAAAAGGAATACTAGCAACTAATGGAAAAGAAAAAATCTCATAATTAGAGATTTCATCAGATGACGGATTTCCTTCAACCAGTAAACTTTGATCAAAAGTTATTCCATTTTCTTCAATTTTGGCTGATTTAGATGATTTAAAATACTTTACTTTATCTATATTTGAATCAACCTTTATAAGTCTCGGGTTCAGAATCAAGTCATCTATAACATTCGTATAACTTAATAGGTAATCATTTTGCTTTATCCACTGAACTTGTGATTGCTCTTGAGTAGCTTGGTCCAATAGGTAGTCTTTTTCTACCTTAGAATTTATGTGCATTTCTCTAAAAGCAATTTCATCCATAGCTAAAATTGAAAGCACTACAATCATAGAACCCAATGAGCTTATTAAAATTATTTTTATTGGGGATAGTCCATTAGACCGAAGAACATTAAGGTTCCCCTCTTGGTGAGAAATTCCAAGAGCTACCATAAACCCAAGAAGACAAGCACCTTCAAGAAATTCAATCGATCTGTGAGGCATAGAAGTTAATGCATGCTTTAATGCATATAAAAAAGTGTAATCGAAAGATAGATTCTCTAATTCAGAAATAAAATTGAATACCGTATCAAGAATGGCAAAAATAATAAAAATAAATATTGAGATTAGAAATGATCTTTTAATTAGGTACTTGCTAAATATTTTCATTAGGAGATAACCCAAATAAAAATGAAAAGAAGAGCAGTTCCAATTATATATTTAAAATATTGATGTTCTCTAATTATAAGTATTCTTGAGTTTGCTATTTGAAGGTTATCTTTAAAAATATATAGTATTGCCAATAAACCAAAAACTAAGTGAATCCACCATAACCCAATTCCTGAGGATGGATTTGAAGATAACGACTCTCTTCCCAAAATCAAAAGGCTTAAATAGGCAATATATATCAACATTCCTGGAAGAATTACTGAAAGTCTTCCCTGCCTGGGTTTAACTGCACCCATATAGACTCCTAAAAATAATAAGATAATCAAAGTGGCTGGAATAGAAATATTCCATTGAAGATTAGCTTTTTCTGATTCAGCAGAGTAATCAAAAATTTTAGCCATGCTCAATCCTGAAACTCTGTCGATATCTCTATCAACTGGAGAAATAAACTTCTCAAAAGATGAAATTACTTGCCTTTGATCAGAAAAGATACCTTTATAAAATACACCGCTTTTAAAATCTAATTCAAGCTGTCTATTGTCCTTATTAACACGAAGTTGTTCTGCCATTATTAGGTTTGAGCCATTATCATCAGTTCTAAATATCTTTACATCTTCAAGCACACCATCATTAATAGCTTTTGCATAAATAAATACCCGTCCATCTTCAAATGAATATATTTTATCTGGCTTCATTGATTCGATTTGCTCTTCAAAAGAATCTATTGACATAATTTCTTGCGATAAGGCTTTAGTATAGGGAGCCACATAAAGACTTAATATTAAAGTTATAGAAAAATATATAAATGCTTGAGGAGCTAGAAATTTAACCAAGTCTAATTGCGAAAGGCCCACAGATATATACCCATATATTTCTCGCTCTGCATAGAGCCTGCTTATGCTGATTAATATTCCTAGAAAAAAAGATAAGGGAATTAGTAGAGTAATAAAGTCAGGAAATCTTAAAAAAATAACACTAAAAATGAGGCTTGGATCCATTAAACCCTCTGCAGCTTTTTCAAAATAACCAACAAACCTAGACCCTACAACAAGAAGGAATAGAATCATAAGAATACTGCTAGAAGTTTTTAGTACCTCCGTATTCAAACTTTTTGAAAGAATATTTTTTTTATACATGCCTTGAGAACTATGATGCATTACAATAAATATCTTATCACTAGAAAACTATAAATAGGAGAGCTTACATGGCATATAAAGTTTTAAATAACATTGGATTAATAGACACATCAACAAATGCATTAACATCATTAAAAACAGGTTTGCTTGTTATTGTAGTAAACAAAGATACAAATAAAGACTCTGCATTTAAAGATCTAAACAAAGTTTCAAAAAGTTATATATCTAAGACAATTGCGTCACACTTGAAAGATTCTGGAAGCAGTATTCTTTTACCAAAAATTGATGGAATAGAAGCAGAAAATATAATGCTAGTAAAGGGACTTGATACCAGTGCGCCTATGCATAAATGGATAAGCTCATATCAAGCTATTGCAAAGAAAGCTAACAGCATCAATGCAAAAGACCTTTCGATTATGAGTGGAGCAGTATCTCCATCAGGAAAAGATGAGTTATGGTTAATCGAGATGATTGCTAAAACTGTAGAGTCTAATGTTTATATTTTCTCAGAAACAAAAAATAAAACTGCAAAGAAGCCAAGTGTTAAAAAACTTACTATCGTTACAACTGGGCTTAAAGGAACTGATCTAACAAAAGCAAAGGCAGCTGCAAAAAAAGGTTATGCAATTGGTGAAGGTGTGAATACAGCTAAATACTTAGGAGACCTCCCTGCCAATCACTGCACACCAAGAATTATCGAAAGAAAAGTTAAAGCAATGACAAAGGACTTTCCTAAGCTTAAAGTAAAATCATTTAATGAAAAAGATCTTGAAAAAATGGGGATGGGTTCTTTTTTAAGTGTTTCAAGAGGAAGTGCAGAGCCTGCCAGAATGATGGTAATAGAATATAAGGGTGGCAAACCTTCTGAGAAGCCTGTAGCCCTTGTAGGCAAAGGTGTGACATTCGATACAGGTGGTGTTTCTATTAAGCCAAGTCCTGCTATGGATGAAATGAAATGGGATATGTGCGGGGCTGCAACAGTTTTTGGTGTAATGTCTACCTTAGCTAGAGTGAATGCAAATGTTAATGTTGTCGGTGTTATGGCATGTGCTGAAAACATGTGCTCATCAACAGCAACCAAACCTGGAGACGTTGTGACATCAATGTCTGGTCAAACTATTGAAATCCTTAATACAGATGCTGAAGGCAGGTTAATTCTTGCTGATGCTTTGACTTATGTAGGCAAATATAAACCTTCTCATGTTATTGATATGGCAACCCTTACTGGTGCTGTGGTAGTTGCTCTAGGAAGGCATGCTAGTGGTGTCATGGCAAATGATCAGCATCTTGCTGACATGATAATAGATGCTGGAGAAGAATCTGGTGACAGAGCATGGCAACTTCCTTTATGGGATGAGCATCAATCATGCACTAAAACAAGATATGCTGATTTAGCTAATATTGGCGGAGGCAGAGAAGCAGGCACAATTCATGCTGCAGCTTTTTTATCTAAGTTTACTAATGATTACAAATGGGCTCACATAGATATTGCTGCAACTGCATCGCATAGCTCGCCTATAAAAGCTGGAACTGGAAGACCTGTTCCATTATTAAGTGAACTACTTCTAAGCAAAAAATTAAAATAAAGCCATTCCAAGAATATGGATAAACAGTACTTCCCTACAGATATAGAAGAAAAGTGGGTAAAAATTTGGTCTGAGAGAAAGGTAGCTAATACAGAATCTAGCGAGTCTTTCTCTCAAGTCATTCCTCCTCCAAATGTTACTGGCACCCTGCATATGGGACATAGTTTTCAGTACGCTATTATGGATTTCTATACAAGGTATAACCATATGGCAGGAAAAGATGCCTATTGGCAAGTAGGAAGTGATCATGCTGGAATTGCAACGCAGATGCTTGTTGAAAATAACCTAGCGAAGAAAGAGATTACAAGAAAAGATCTTGGTAGGGAAAAATTTCTTGAAGAAGTTTGGGATTGGAAAAATTACTCAGAAGAAAAAATTACCTCACAAATTAAAAGACTAGGAAGTACTGTAGATTGGGATAAATATCGCTTTACACTCGATGATGGTTTTAATGAAGCTGTTATTAAGGCATTTGTCGAACTGCATAGAAAAGGAAAAATTTATAGAGGTTATAGGCTTGTTAATTGGGATCCATCTTTAAAAACAGCTGTTTCTGATTTAGAGGTAGTTAGGCAAGAAAAGGATGGCTTGTTGTGGCATATCAAATATCCGATTGAGGGAACTGATGACTTTATTACAGTTGCCACTACAAGACCTGAAACGATGTTTGGCGATATGGCAATCGCAGTTAACCCCGATGATATAAGATACAAAGATTTAATTGGTAAGAACATTGTTTTACCTTTTGTGGGAAGAAAGATTCCTATACTAGCTGATGATTATGTGGATATGGAATTTGGAACTGGTTGTTTAAAAATAACTCCTGGACATGACTTTAATGATTATGAAATTGGCAAAAAATATTCATTACATGAAGTAAATGGCCAAGTTGAAACTTCTGAAACTGACAGCGATTTTGAACCTATAAATATATTCAATGATGATGCTTGGTCAAATGATAATGTGCCCGCACCTTTTAATAATCTTGACCGGTTTAAAGTAAGAAAACTTGTTATAGAAAAATTGAGTGAGTTATCTCTTCTAGAAAAAGAAGAAAAATATCATATCAGTGTCCCTCGCGGGGAGAGATCCAATGTTGTTATAGAGCCTAAATTAAGTCATCAATGGTACGTAAAAACATCTGAAATGGCAGCTAGGGCTAATGAGGCTGTAAATAATGGTGACATTAAATTTCATCCTCAAAACTGGGATAAGACATATTTTAACTGGATGGATAACATACAAGACTGGTGTATTAGTAGGCAGATATGGTGGGGTCATAGAATACCTGCTTGGTATGACACTGAGGGTAATGTTTATGTTGGTCATAATGAAGAGGAAATCAGAACTCAATATAATTTAGATACTAGAGAGCTGAAACAAGATGATGACGTTCTCGATACATGGTTCTCTTCAAGTTTATGGCCTTTCGCATCAATGGGATGGCCTCATGAAACTGATGACTTTAAAAAACACTTTCCAACATCATTGCTTGTAACTGGTTTTGATATCATTTTTTTCTGGGTAGCTAGAATGATGATGATGAGTCTAGAATTTACAGATCAAATTCCATTTAAAGATGTATATGTGACTGGTTTAATTAGAGATGAGAATGGTCAGAAAATGTCAAAATCAAAAGGGAATGTGATTGATCCATTGGACCTTATTTATGGTATATCTCAAGATGCATTGGTAGAAAAAAGAACCTCTAATCTTATGC
>JABBBT010000016.1 GCA_018607365.1 SAR86 cluster bacterium | reverse complement strand
TTAACTTTACGTCATGAGAAGCAATAGTTATTCTCCAATCTCAAGCATCATATCAAGGAGAAAGGACTTTGCTGGAGAATAGTGATTCTAAAATTCTTCAATTTGATCCAAGAAATACTTTAGGAAAAAAATTAAAAAAAAGTTATTGCTAATAGTATATTTGAGAAATATTATTGTTAGAAATATATTTTATAGTTGGGAGAGTTAATCATTGAATTTACATTAAACGAAAGATCTTTAAAAATCTTTAATAATGAAAAAATTGAGTATGATCTTCCATATTTATGGATTAGAGATAACTGTCCTTGTAATGAATGCAGAATAAAAGAAACCCAAGAAAAGAGGTTTATATTAAGCAGTGTTCCTCCAGACCTAAAACCTCATGAAGTTAACATAAGCAATGACATCATCAATGTTTCTTGGCCTGATAAGCATAAAACAGTAATCCAGCTAAAAGATATAGAGCTATTAAGAACACCCAGGAAGCCTAAAAAAATATTATGGGCTAATAACTTTACTCCAGAATATTTTGACTGGGATGGTTTTTTAAATAATGATGAAATAGCTATTAATGCTATTTCTGAATTCATTTCAAAAGGAGCTATTTGTATAAAAAATTCTCCAACCATATCAAATTCATTAGAGATGTTGAGTGCAAGACTTGGTCCAATTAGAGAGGTGTTGTTTGAAAGAATCCATAATGTTTCAATTGATACACATGTCTATAATATTGCTCACACCTCATTAGAAGTGCCTCCCCATAATGATTTTGCAAGTTACTCCTGGCCTCCTAGTGTCCAAGCTCTTCACATGCTGGCTAATGAATGTGAAGGTGGTGAATCAATGATTGTAGATGGGTATTCTGTCCTTAAAGATTTACAGAATGATAACCCTAATTTGTTTAAAATTTTATGTAGTTTTCCAGTGCCATTTAGAGAGTTTGATGAAGAAAATGAAACCTATACCAAAGAGCCAATTGTTCGATTGAACTCTCAAAATAAAATTACTGGATTTAGGTTTTCAAATCAGCTGATGCAAATGATTGATCCTATTGAGGATACCCTAGATTTATTTTATATGGCTTACCATGAGTTGTGTAATAGAATTAATAGTGAAAAATACAAATCAAAATTTAGACTTGAATCAGGCCATATACTTTTAGTTTATGGGCACAGAGTATTACATGGAAGGTGTGAATTCCAACCAGCTGGAAAACGTCATCTTCAAGACGCTTATTATGAAATGGATAATGTAGAAAATAATTTAGTTCTTTATAAAAATAGAAGGGGTGATTAAATTGTCAAAAAAAGTTGAATTTACATCAATGAAAGAAGGAACAAAAGATGATTATGATCTTATAACAATTCACGATTCTGAAAATGAAAGACAGCTTTTCGATAGAGTTATTAATTGGCTTGAAATGATGAACGGCGAATCGCCATATAAAATTAGCAGGCTACAGCATTGCTTACAGGCTGCTACAAGAGCAGAAAATGATGGAGCAGATACAGAAACTATAGTCTGTGCTTTAATGCATGATATTGGAGATGTGATATCACCATCAAACCATTCTCAAGTTTCTGCAGCACTGCTTAGACCATATGTTAGTGAAAAAAATTATTGGATAATTTTAAATCACGGATTATTTCAGGGATATTATTGGATGCATCATTATGATGAAGATAGAAATGCTCGAGATAAATATAAAAATCATCAATATTATCAAGACTGTGTAGATTTTTGTACAAAATGGGATCAGATATCATTTGATCCAGACTTCGATACAAAACCTCTGAATTATTTCATACCAATGATTAAAGAAATTTTCTTGAGAAAGCCCAAATCTTTTGTTTAAAAGCTGGGTAACACAGAATGTGTTATAGGAATATCTGTTTTATTACAAATCATTCTACTCCCACTCAATCATACAAAGGGCTAGAGCCATATAAACATTTGATAGAGGAGGAGGATAAGAAAAGAATCCAAGAGCTTTCAACTAAATGGCTAACTTGATATGAAAATCTGGGAACTATCTGGGAACTTAATTTCCCCTGTTCGTAAAAAGGCCTTACCATAGGGGTTGTCGGCATAAGAACATCACTCTGATAAGGGTGAGGTCGGTGGTTCGAGTCCACCCAGACCCACCATTCTTTAAACATTAAATTTCATTTACTTTATACTTATCCTTAACTAAATAAGGAAAGTATTATGGCTAAAGGCTTAGACAAGCAAAAGAACGATAAGAAGAAAGGTAAAACTCTTAAAGAAAAAAGAGCAGCAAAAAAAGAAAAAAAGAAATAGTTTTTTAGAAGGCTATTACTATTTAGTCGACCTAGGGGCGTCTTTGAAATCTATTTTAAAGAACAACATTATTCCGGTCACCGAACTTACTAAAGCTAATATAGAAAATATTTTCAAAAGAAGGTTGTCGATATTATCTCTTTCTTTCCAATCCATAATATGAAACCCCCACATAAGATCCCATATCTTCCATTTATTAGATCTAATGGCCACCACCTCTGCTGAATAAATATTAATGTAAACATTCAGTTCAGCACCTTTTTCATTTTTACTTTTTACTCTATAAATTGGTAATGATCTGCCTCTGTATTCAGATCCTGATTTTTCATTCACAACTTCTTCGGTGGCAAAGGGTATAAGAATTGTTTGGCTTGAAACTGAATTCATCGCATCTTCCATAGATATCTTTTTCAAAGGCTGACCAGTCATATTCAGATACTTAGTCGTATCTTTAGTTTTGATTATCACAATCTCTTGGCCTAATCTTTTTTTAAATTCAACTGCTTTAGCTTTCTCTATTTCAATATTTAACTTACTTAAATCAAAATTTGTTTCAACATGATTGAGGTATTGCTCACCTCTTACGAGTTCAATTTTATTAAAAGCAAAGTATATGCCTGAGACAGTCCAAAGTAATAATTGAAGAGAGATAAAAAAACTTAGATACTTATGAATTTTTCTAACTAAAAAGTTCATCTTTTCATAATCTTCATTATCTCATCAATTTTTACATCAAATTCGTCATCACCTTTTAGAGATTCCTTAATGCATTCACGCAAATGAGTTTTTAGAATTTTGCCCTCAACAGTAATAATTGAATTCTTAAGTGCTTTTATTTGATTAAGAATATCAACGCAGTATTGACCTTCCTCAATCATTCCTTGAACGCCTCTCACCTGACCCTCTATTCTTTTTAAGCTTGTTAATTGCTCTTTATGACATGGATGTTTCATTTTATAAAAACCTCGGAACTATATATGTAAAAATTGTAGCGAATAAGAAAATAGCTACAGACGCATAGTACAGGTACCTAGATTTTTTTCTAGTTTCCGAACATGCTCTGCCTAGTTCTGGGTCAGCAGGACAAGGCATATAGTATGTTTTGTAGTTGATATAGCCAGCTAGAAGTATCAATAAAAAAGCTAATAAGGTTATGTAGGTTTTATATTGGGACAGGGTAATTAGAAATGGAAATACTGTTATTAAGCTCGCAAAACTTGCTCCAGCTCCAAGCGCTACAAAAATAGCTGGCAAGGCACAACATATCAGCGTAGAAGAAGATGCAAACAAAGAAAAGAAATTCGAAGTCTTATCATCCATAGCTATTAAATTTCTAGTATTTGCAAATCTGACATACTCTGTCCATTAGATAGAATTTTTTTCTCAATTTCACTGTAATTAATGTCTTTTGATTTAGAGTAAGCAATCAATACCTTTCCATTATCTAGATCAACATCTATTTTTTGTACGGTCTTGTCTTTTTCAAATGTTTTCGCAATGCCTCGTGCACAAAAATCACAAACCATTCCTTTAACACTAACAACAGCAACATTAACATTGGTTAGTTCATTCATAAATGCGTCAAACCTTTCAGCACTAACATCAAGATTTTTGCCATCAACCATGGTGTCATGAAGATGTCCTTCATGAGAATGATCATGCATATTGGCATGGTCCTGTTCAGCCCAAGCAAGTGGGCTGGCAAGTAACAAAGTTAATAATATTTTTTTCATAAGTTCTCCTTTTTTTTAAAATCTGTACATAAGGTGTAAATCCCATTCTGTTTTATCGCTATAACCAAACTTAACTAGAGTAGAACCCTTAAAAAACTTCAATTCTGGATAAGTAGACTGAGTATTTGTTAGTGAGTTTTTCTTTGTTTTGATCATTATCCATGTGTGCAGGTCTCCATAGTCACCAACATATGGCGCAACACCTAGTTGGATATACTGATCCGTATAATCCTGACCAAAAGTATTCTTTGTATCTTTGTAGCCAAATCCAGAAAACCATCTTCGTGTTTCCCAGTCGCCATGCATGCCATAAAAAAAACCATCAGTATCATCTACTAATACACCTGATTGGAAATATAAATTTCTTTGAGAAATATCAGTATTTTTTCTATTAACCAAATAAGTAAAACGAAAATAGTTTTCTGTATTTTTATAAAATTTATTTTTAGCCCTTTCTAGGCCAATGGAATATTTGTAGGTTGGTGAGTAGTGGAGGTAAATAGAATCATTAAAGGTATCTGATTTATACATTATGGTTGTTCCACCAGAGTAGGATATTGGTCTTGCATCAGCATTAAAGACCATTAAAAAAACTAAAATTATTATTTTATATATACCCATGGGGGGTATCTTACCATAAAATTATAAATCAATTTCAGTTATTTCTCCAAGCTCCCATTTTCAATGAAATCACCATCAGAATTCCAAAAACAACCATAGCTATAGCGGATGCATAAAAAATACTAACTAGCCCGTATGAGAGCCAGTAAACAGCTGCCAATGATAAAACAGAGAAGACTATAAGCCTGATGGCCGTGATTATAATTGGCCATTTCATTGCATTAGCTCCCTGAGATGCAAAATAAAGGGAAAGCCCATACCCTTGAAATATATAACATACACCAAGAATTTGAATGTACTTTTTTGTAACTAATAAAGTCTCTGGATCAGATGTAAAAATACTAATCCAAAGATTTGGTGTTAGCGCCAAAGCTAGACCGATAACAGCAGAAAGCAATCCAGCTGTTGTTGCCCCAATCATGCCTATTCTTTCTGCTCGCTTTATATTTTTGGCACCTATATTTGTTCCAACCATTGCTGTCATAGCAGTCCCGATGCCGAACACAATAGGAATTAATAAGAACTCTACCCTTGAACCAATTCCATAACCAGCAATAGCAGATGTTCCAAATTGACCAATGAGCCCTGTCAATAAAAGAACTGTTGCAACTGTCATTATTGGCGAAAGAGATGCGGGCAAGGCAACAGAAAAAATATCTCCAAATAACTCTCTTTCAATTGTTAGTCTTTTGAGCTTAAGCCTTACAGGTGATGATGGACTCGAAATCTTTATTAAGGTTACCAATGCCATAAATCCTGAAGTAACTATCATTGACCAAGCAGATCCCACAAGCCCAAGTTTAGGTAGACCGAATGATCCTAATATAAATCCAGCAGAGAAAAAAATTTGTATACCAGCACAAATTACCGTTAAGACTGCAGGAAATTGCATATCTCCCATCCCTCTGAGGGCAGCGGTTAAGCTACCTGATAGCCAAACCACTATCGCTCCCAATAAATAGACGAAACAATAAGCTAAAGACTCCTCTAATAATGCACCTGTGCCACCTAATATTCTTAATAGAGGCTCTCCAAAAATAAAAAAGATAATTAAAAAAGCTAAAGCTCCAAAGCAAGATATATACAAAGAATGCCATAATAATTTTTCAGCCCTAGGTTTATCTGCAGCTCCAAGACTTCTTGCAATAGAAGATGTGACTGCTCCTCCAAGAGCTCCAAATGCCATTTGCTGAGTTAGCATGATTGCAGGAAATGCCAAAGTAACAGCCGCTAATGGAGTTATGCCCAACTGACTAATAAACCAGAATTCAGCAAGAACAACCACAGCATTTATTAAAAATGCAACAGTATTAGGCGCTGACATTTTAATCAGCAAAGGAAATATTGGATCTTTTAAAAATTGCTCTGTTCTCTTGTCCATAACCTTCTCATTTATTAATATTTATTTGGTTAAAGGGTGAAAGAGAACACGTTCTCAGGATTCACGAATCTTTAAATAATCATAACAGCTTTGAGTTAATTTAATTTTTAAAACTAAGCAATTCTACTACCTGCTAGATTTTATTTATTAAACATATTAATATCTAATTTAATTGCAAAGGGGTGGCTATTTCGGCCTGAGATCCTTGGAAACTCTTTGAACCTGATCCATACAATAATGGCGGAGGAATTGCATGAAAATCACTAAAAATAAACTATTTTATTCAATAATCTTATTACATTTTTTTAGCGTAGAGATGAGCTCTCAAGCTATAGAAGAAGTTATTATCAAAGGAGACTGGAGAGAAACTAGTCTCTCAAAAGAGGACTCAAGTATTGCAGTGCTTGATAGTAAGTTAATAGAATCCCAGGCTTTAAAGCACTTTGAAAACCTTTCGTACCTAGTACCAAATTTGAATTTTGCTGCAAGCGATTCTAGGGCAAGACATTTCCAGATAAGAGGAATTGGAGAAAGATCTGGTTATGAAAGAACTCCAAACTCTGCAGTAGGTTTACTGATTGATGATATAGACTTTTCTGGGCAAGGAGGAATTGCCACAACTTTTGATGTTGATCAAATTGAAGTTCACAGAGGCCCCCAAGGAGCAAGGATAGGATCTAGTGCAATGGCAGGGCTGATATATATTTCTACAAAAGAGCCAACAGAAAGCTTTGAAGGGAAGGGTGAAATAGTTATGGGGTCATATGGAACTTTTAATACTGGAATTGCTGTTGGCGGTCCTGTAAATTTTAATAAAGACCTCACTTATAGGTTAGCTATAAAAAAAGATTATTCTGACGGATTTAGGAAGAATATTTTTCTTAACAAGTCTGATACTTCTAAAAAAGATGAGAGCACATTTAGATTAAAAGTGAATTGGGTAACTGATAACCAAACCACTTATAAGTTTCTTATATCTCAAATAGAGTTAGATGATCCTGCAGATATATGGACTATAGATGGGAGTCTTAATACATTATCTGATAAGCCTGGAATGGACTCTCAAAAAAGTAATGTCTATGGAGTAAAAATTTATCATCAATTTGAAAAATTTGAGTTTCAAAGCCTATCAAGCCTAACAAATACTGATGTCATTCTTAGTTATGATGCTGATTGGGGCAATCCTGAGTCCCATTCGCCCTTCATTTATGACTATTTTTCAGAAACTATAAGAAAAAGAGATACTTTTAGTCAAGAATTTAGACTTGTATCGCAATTTTTAGATAAAAATACAGAAAAAAGCATCGAATGGGTCATTGGAGCTAGTTTTGCAGATATAAATGAAACAAATGCTAAAAAGGATACTGGTATTTATGGAGATCCATCAGATCCATATGGTCCTTATTTTAGTAACTCTTCTTCTTTGAGTGACTTTTCCTCTTCAAGCTATTCTATATTTGGAAATATTGATTATTTAATTAATGAGACAATCAAAATTTCAATTGGTGGAAGATGGGAGAATTTTAAATCTAATTATTTTGATTCTTATGACGAATCATTTTCACCATCAAATAAAATGTCTGGTGGAAAATTATCATTAGTTAAAACTCTTAATAATAATTCTAATATTTATTTTAATATTGCTAAGGGCTATAACCAGGGTGGATTTAATTTAGGGCTTGGTCTTGATAAAAATTCATCAAATAGAAATTTATATTACGATCCAGAATTTTTAACTAATTATGAAGTTGGAATTAATAGTAAATTTTTCCAGTCAAAATTAAATCTTGGAGCAGTCCTTTTTTATTCTGATCGAAAAGATCAACAGGTCTTAATTTCAACCCAGGTTGATCCTTCAGATCCCAACACTTTTTTATACTTAACCCAAAATGCTGCAGAAGGAATTAATAATGGCTTAGAGTTAAATATAGATTTTGCACTGAATAAATCTCTAGGTATATTTGCTAATTTCGGATTGCTAAATACAGAAATAAAAAATTGGATTTCAAGACCAGATATAGAAGGTAGAGAACAGGCGCATGCCCCAAAAAATAGTTTTTCAATAGGCATCAATTGGAAGCCAACAAACCAATCTTATTTATCATTGAATGTTGTTGGTAAAAGTGAGTTCTATTACTCTGATTCTCATAACAATACTTCTAAGTCATACAACTTAACAAACATTAATTATGGATATGAACATGGACAATGGACTTATTCATTATGGGCAAGAAATATTTTTGATAAGTACTATTCAGTAAGAGGTTTTTACTTTGGCAATGAAGCACCTAACTTTATAGACACATTATATAGAAGGCATGGAGATCCAAGGCACATAGGAGTCATGGTCCAATATGATTTCTAATTTTATAAGTGAATTTTGGATGGAAATAGCAGCTGTTGTATTTGCTATTATTTATTTATTACTTGCTGTAAAACAAGACGTAAAGTGTTGGTTTGCGGCTATAATTAGTTCAATATTATATTTCTTTATTATGTATGATGCAGGCTTATATATGGAAGCTTACCTGCAAATTTTTTATATCATGATGGCCTTTTATGGGCTTCAACAGTGGAGAAGTGTCAATACTGACGCTCCTCAATTTATTGTTAGAACATGGAATAAAAGGATGCATATTAAGATCATTGTATTAATAGTTATCATGACTTTAATCTCTGGATTTTTATTAGAAAAATATACCAATGCTATCTTCCCTTTCATAGATGGACTAACAACATGGGGAGCAATAGTTGCGACATATATGGTTGCTAAAAGACTTCTTGAAAATTGGATATATTGGTTTGTTATAGATTTTATTTCTATCTTTTTATTCATGTCCAGAGGACTTTTTTTAACCTCAGGATTATTCTTTATTTATCTTGTAATAATATATTTTGGTTACATGTCATGGGTAAAAATAAGAGACGATATTAGTGCAGAATCTTCATAACAATCTAGATATAAAAAATCATAATCTAGAGATTATTAAAACAATTAAATCAGGCCCTGTATCTGAAATATCTATTTGTAATTTTGATAACGTCAAAGCAATCCTAAGAATTGATTATCCATGCGTAGGTAAAATAAATGTAGATCGAGAAAATGAAATTTTTATACTCAGCCAACTAAAAATTTTAGATTTTAGTCCAGAGGTTTTATTTAGTGATTTGTCTTATGGAATTTTAGTATGGAGATATATCGAGGGTATTGAATTTTCACTTGATGAGGATTCCAATAAAGTTTTTTTAAAAACACTTGGAACCGAATTAAAAAAAATTCATGAAATTGATCTCCCCAAAAGTAAGAAAAAATATTTTAGCAATGACATAAATTTTTACAGAAATTTACTAAACGAGGCTCCTGAGAATATAATTCTTCACAGAGGATTTGATTTATATGACAAACTCAATAACTCTGATGATTATGTTTTCTCTCATAATGATTTAAATAAGACGAACCTTCTTTGGAGAGATAGATTATTTTTTTTAGACTGGGAGTACTCGAGTTTTAACAATCCTTTTTTTGATATTGCCTCGATATCGAATGCTTATAACTTATCAAAAGTTGATAGGGCAATTTTATGGAAAGCTTATACAAATAATGAATATTCAGCATTAAATGATACAAATCTTAGAGAATGGATGCTTTTTTGTCATTATTTAGAATACATGTGGAGTCTTTCGCTCATACAAAATGGAAAAATTGATAAGAAAATCCTAAATCTAAAGAAATTAGAGAAAAAATTAAAAAATATTATTTAAACAACAAGTATTGCGCATTCTTTAGTTGTTGTTTTACTATTATGTAAGAAATTTACATTTAAATGGGAGTTTGATATGAAAATTTTATGTGTCTTATATGATGATCCAAAAACAGGTATGCCAGAAAGGTATGCAAGAGATGATCTACCAAAGTTAGATAAGTACCCTGATGGAATGACACTTCCATCCCCAAAAGCTATAGATTTTACTCCTGGTGAGTTACTAGGTTGTGTATCTGGAGAGCTAGGGCTTCGAAAGTTTCTTGAAGATGCTGGCCATACACTAGTTGTTACTTCTGATAAGGATGGAGATGGATGCGAGGCTGATAAAGAATTAGTAGATGCTGATATTGTTATATCACAACCTTTCTTCCCATATTATTTAACAAGAGACAAGATGAAAACAGCGCCTAATTTAAAAATGGCAATTACAGCTGGCATTGGGTCTGATCATGTTGATCTTCAGGCAGCCATGGATAATAACGTGGATGTTGTTGAAGTTACTTACTGTAATTCTCGTTCAGTCGCCGAACACATTGTGATGATGATCCTATCGATGGTTCGTGATTATCATACCCAACATAGAATTGTAAAAGAGGGCGGATGGAATATAGCTGATGCTGTACAAAGGTCATATGATGTAGAGGGCATGCATGTTGGTACTGTAGCTGCAGGCAGAATTGGTATTGATATGTTAAGAAAAATGAAACCCTTTGATGTGCATTTACATTACTTTGATATTCATAAACTCTCTGATGAAATAGAAGCAGAACTAAACCTCACCTATCATGATTCTGTAGAGTCATTAGTTGCTGTGTGTGATGTAGTCAATATTAGTTGCCCATTGCATCCTAAAACTGAGCACTTATTCGATGATGAAATGATTAGTAAAATGAAAAGAGGTGCATATATCATCAATACTGCTCGTGGCAAGATTTGTGATAAAGATGCTATTGCAAGAGGCTTAGAGTCAGGTCAGCTAAGTGGTTATGCTGGTGATGTTTGGTTCCCACAACCAGCTCCAAATGATCACGTATGGAGAACAATGCCTAACCATGGCATGACTCCTCATACTTCAGGTACTTCGCTATCTGCTCAAACAAGATATGCCGCTGGGGTTAGAGAAATTCTAGAATGTTATTTTGCAGGCGAACCAATTAGAGACCCATATTTGATTGTTCAAAATGGTGATCTTGCAGGTATGGGTGCGCACTCGTACACAAAGGGTACAGCCACAGATGGCTCAGAAGAGGCCGCTAAGTATAAAAAATAAGTTTTAGAACTTACTTAGCCTTTCCTTAATAATAGAGTCTGCCTCTGCCATAATGCTATGCATTAATTCTTCCACTGTTGGGATGTCATTAACTAGTCCAGCAACCATTCCACATGACCAGGCTCCAACCTCCATAGTTCCTTCATGCATAATTTTTGGATAGACTCCTGCAACCTCATCTACAATATCAGCAAAAGTTAATTCATCACCAAGAGCTTTTTCTTTTTCAATCAATCTCTCAACAGCTTCATTATTAAGAACCCTTTCTGTATTTGTTAATGATCTCATGATGAGTCTAGTATCTAACTCAGAAGCATTTACGATAGCTTCTTTCACATTTTGATGAACAGGTGCATCTTGAGTAGCAATAAACCTAGTTCCCATATTCATCCCCTCAGCACCTAGCGACATAGCAGCAACCAAACTTCTTCCATCTGCCATTCCGCCAGAAGCAACAAATGGTATTTCAAGCTCATCCGCTGCTCTAGGCAAGAGTATGAAATTAGGAATGTCATCCTCTCCTGGATGTCCCCCACACTCAAAACCATCTACAGAAACTGCATCGCAACCTATTGCTTGTGCTTTTAATGAGTGCCTTACAGAGGTGCATTTATGAATAACCTTTATTCCTGCTTCTTTTAAAGCCGGGAGATATTCTGCAGGATTTCTTCCAGCAGTCTCTACAACAGGAACCCCTGCATCAATAATTACTTTTATTAAACCAGGATAGTCTGGAGGTGTTAGTGATGGTAAAAATGTTAAATTAACAGCAAATGGCTTATTGGTCATTTCTTTGCATCTGGCAATTTCATTTGCTAATTTCTCAGGCGTACCCTGTGTTAGACCAGTAATCGTTCCAAGTCCACCCGCATTTGATACTGCTGCTGCAAGCTCGGCAAAACCAACATGGTGCATTCCGCCTTGAATGATTGGATGCTCTATACCAAATAATTCAGTTATTTTAGTTTTCATAATACTTTCCTATTTATCTTCCATTGGGGTTAAAAAATCTTCATATTGAGTTTGAAGTCTTTGCATGCCACTTATCCACCTATCTCTGTCATTCCCTTTTCTTTTAACATATTCTAGAACCTCACTATGAGGAGTTACTAAAAACCTCTCCTCCTCGATGGCGTTAAGAACATCCTTTGCAACAATATCAGCTTCCATCATTCCATCAACTCCTGCTACGCCAGGACCATTTGCAGTCATAGCAGTTCTGACTGCTTGAGGGCATAAACAAGAAACACCTATACCTTTATTTCCATATGTAATTTTTATCCATTCAGCAAAACTAACAGCTGCAGCTTTTGTAACTGCATATCCAGCCGCACCTAGTTGAGTTAAAAGACCGGCTGCTGAGGATGTATTCATAAGATAGCCTTCACCTTGTTCTATCATTTGAGGAAGCACATGTTTTGCAGCATGAATATGAGATTGAACATTTACACCCCATATCATGTCCCAATCCGAAGTATCTGCTTCAAAAAATCCTGGCTTTCCACCGATACCTGCATTTGAGCAAAATATATCGATACCACCAGAATATTCATTAGCTTTTTGTATAACATTTATAATGTCGCTTTCTTTAGAAACATCAGCACTTACTGCAAGCCCATTAACACTCTTAGCTGTTTCCTCTACCCCATTTAAATTCATATCAACACATACTATAGAACTTGCCCCAGATGCATGGAACTCTTCACATAGAGCCTTGCCAATTCCGCTGGCAGCCCCTGTAACCACAACTCTTTTATTATTAATTTTCATAAATTGACCTTACTCTTTAATTTTTTATTTAACTTTATTGCTTAGATAGTTTATTACAAAACAACAATACTTAATATTGCAAAATCGCACACCCATCTTTATAAATTTATTGCTATTATTAGTGCTAGAAAATGAAATATTGGGACTTAATATGAAGAATGTCGTTGTTATTGGCTCTTCTGGGGCAATAGGTAAAGCCTTTATTGATAGCTATATGAAAGATGATGATGTTGAAAATATATTTTCATTTTCAAGAACAGGTCTTGCTGTTGAGGATAAAAAACTCCATAGTTTTTTTATTGATATTGAGGATGAGACTAGTATTTGTGATGCCGCAGAGAACATAGATAAGTCCTCAATAGATGAAATTATTGTCGCAAGTGGAATACTTCATAATAAAGATTTTGGGCCAGAAAAAAGTATTAGAGATTTAAATGCAGATAACTTTTTAAAGGTCATTAAGGTAAATACTATTGGCCCAACAATTGTTGGAAAGTATTTTATTCCATTACTAAACAAAAAAGAAAAAAGTGTCTTAGCATTTTTAAGTGCAAGGGTCGGCAGCATTTCTGATAATAAGACAGGTGGTTGGTATGCCTATAGGGCGAGCAAAACTGCACTTAATCAAATCATTAAAAATTTTAGTATTGAATTAAGAAGAACCAATCCAAATGCCATTATTTTTGGTCTACAGCCAGGAACAGTAGATAGTGAATTAAGCGAACCTTTTAAAAGAAATGTAAAAGAAGGTAATTTATTTACTCCAGAATATAGTGTGTTGCAGCTAAAAAATATTATTGATACAGCAAGCCCATCTGATTCAGGCAAACTAATTTCTTGGGATGGGGAAGAGATTCAGCCATAGTTGGTTGCGAATATATTTTTAGATTGGGCTATCACTAGACCAAATAAAGTTGAGTTTATTGCAGCTCTTCCAAGAAATGCTACAAGTTTTAAGCCAAAAAAAACCCAGCCTAAGCTGGGTTTTTTATCTAACTATTTAAAGTTATCTAATGTTAAGCATTAGAAGATTCTTTAACAGCAACATTCCATATAATTAAACCAAATAGAATCTTGTTAACAAAGTCAGCAAGGTTATAGATAAGGTTTAAGTTAAGAGCTGATCCACCGTCACCCATTAGGTAACCTGTGAAATAACCTACAGGATAAATCGCCCAACCAAAGATGATGATATACATCATTGTGTTGTAAGCTGATTGCACAGCAGGACTTGCAGTATTACAAGCAGATTTTCCTTCTCCAGCCCATAGTTCATAAATCATGTATACCCAAGCTAAACATCCAATAATGAATGCAGGCCAAGCTGCCATAATTCCTGCCTCACCCATGTAACCAAACACAAGCATAACAAGAGAACCAACTAGTAATTTCTTAAATAATGATCCAGCAACATTAGTTGCAGCAGCAAGAATTAAGTAGAATTCACATATTAATAAAGGAACTGTTAGTAACCAGTCAATGTATCTAAATACAGTTGGTGAGTCACCAGTTTCAATCCATACCCCTCTCATGTACATGTAATGCCAGAAAGCAATACCAGTAACAAGACCAGATACAGTTAATGATGTTTTCCATTTTGCAGAAACTCTATCTCTTTCAACAAAGAAAAATACAGTAGATGCTAATAGAGCAGCAGTAACTAACCA
>JABBBT010000017.1 GCA_018607365.1 SAR86 cluster bacterium | reverse complement strand
ATAGATAATGCGCCTTGCTCAATAATAGAGCATGAGTTTCATAAACCCGGAAAGGGACAAGCAGTTATGCGGGTCAAGTATAAAAACTTGCTAACAGGCAATACAAACGATAAAACATTTAAATCAGGTGAGTCTGCTGAAACTGCAGATATTAATCATAAAGATATGGAATTTCTTTATTCTGATGGAGAGTCATGGCACTTTATGGATACAACTACATATGAACAAATTGAAATCGGCACTAATGAAATGGGTAGTGCTAAAAAATGGTTAGTTGGGCAGGAGACCTGCGAAATTATTCTTTGGGATGATAGGCCTATATTAGTGGACCCCCCTGTCATTGTTGAATTAAAAATTACATCATCAGAACCAGGGGTGAAAGGAGACACAGTTTCAGGCGCTACAAAACCAGCAGAATTAGAAACAGGTGTGTCGGTCCAAGTTCCGTTGTTTGTTAATGAAGGTGAAACTATAAAGGTAGATACTAGGGATGAGAGTTATGTTGGTAGAGCAAAATAATGATTACTCATATTAATGAACAAATTAATGATTTTTTAATTTCATTGTCTAACGTCAGTGAAGATCAAGTTAAGCTCATTAATAAAAAATTTGCCACAACGGTAACTGACGATTTAAAAAAAGGTCATGCTACATCCAATGTATGCATGATTGCTGCAAGTATATTAAAAAGAAATCCACGTGATTTAGCTGATGAATTAGTATCGAAACTTAAAAATTCTTCAACATTTGAAAAAGTTGAGTCTGCTGGGCCTGGTTTCATTAATATAACTTTTAGGCGTGAAGATTTCGTATCTACAATCAGCCAGGTAAATCAAAATCCCAAAGACTTTGGTACTTCGAAGGAAGGTATAAATCAATCAATTCAAATTGAATTTGTTTCAGCTAACCCTACTGGGCCATTGCATGTAGGTCATGGCAGAGGTGCTGCATACGGAGATGCAATAGGAAGAATACTCACATCTTCAGGCTACACCGTAGAAAAAGAGTACTATATTAATGATGCAGGTAGGCAGATTGATATTCTAACTGCAAGTGTCTATGTAAGGCTTAACAAAGATGCATTTATGGAATTCTTTCCTAAAAATGCATACAAAGGCTCCTATATAGAAGATATTGCCCAAGCTTTTAAACAAAAAAATAAACCCACTCCTCTTCAAGATGCCTCTTCATATATCAAGGAATTGCCTTCGGATGAAGAAAAGGAAATCGATGAATTGGTTTTGAGGATAAAAAATATTGATGCCTCACAATGGTATCAAGTAAAAGAGTTTGCTTTAAATTCTGTTCTTGAAACTATTAAAGAGGATCTCAGTTTATTCAATGTTGGTTTTGATCATTGGTTTTATGAGTCATCTCTTGGAAACATAGCGGATAGTGACTCTAAGATCTCTTTGGCCATTCAAACTCTTAAAGATAAAAAATTAGCATTTGAAGAAAATGGAGCAATATGGCTGGACACCTCAGATAGCGGTGATGATAAAAACAGAGTATTAATAAGAGATGATGGGAGGCCGACCTATTTTGCATCGGATGTTGCATATCATAAAAATAAAATAGACAGAGGGTTTGATAAATTGATTAATGTTTGGGGGGCTGATCATCATGGTTATATAAAAAGAATTGAAGCCTCAATGAATGGACTGGGGTTTGATAAGAACAGGTTGGATGTTCAGCTTGTTCAGTTTGCAAATCTTTTTAAAGATGGAAAAAAGGTCAAAATGTCTACTAGGTCAGGAGAGTTTTATTCTCTAAAAGATTTAATACAGGATATAGGAACTGACGCAGCAAGATTTTATTATCTTTCTAAGCAGGCTGACCAGCACTTAGACTTTGATCTAAATCTAGCCACATCTGATAGTAAAGAGAATATGTTTTATTACATTCAGTATGCACACGCAAGAATATTTTCTTTACTAAATAAATACAAAGCTAAGAATAATCATATGCCCTTTTCAGCAAATTCCATCAGTAATGGGTCATATGGCCAATGTGACAAGTTGATTCATGAAATTAGCAGATATCCTAGTGTAGTAAGAAGATCATCAACCTCTCTCCATCCTCACTTGATAATATTTTATCTAAAAGATTTAGCTCATACCTTTCATAGTTTCTATAATGACAATCCAGTATTAACTGAATCACAGGAGAATCTTGATTCGATAATTTTATGTTTAGATGCTGTTAAATCTGTCATTGCGAATGGACTGGATCTTCTTGGAATTGAACCTATGGAAAAAATGTAAATGAGATGAAAGATTATGCTAATAGAAATTCTATAGGCAAAAGCCAAGGGAGAACAAAAAAAACCGTATACAGATCAAAGAGAAAAAATATTGAGACTGCTCCATCATCATTTTTATTTGGTCTTGCGGCGATGGCTGTTTTTATAACCTGTATCTCTGTATTCTATTTTGGTACTGACGTCAAAACTATTGATCAGCGCAATATAAAAAATACAGTAACAATAAACTTTCCAACATCGCTAATGGAAAATTCAGTATTAATAGAAACAAATGATTTTAGTGACACTTTAGAATGTGAGTATTTTGTTCAGATTGGAGCTTATGGCAACAAAAAGTATGCCTATGAGGCAGTTGAGATTTTAGATGAGATCAAATTTATGACTATTAACGATATTTATAGCTCTTCTGATCCTGGAAGGCTTCTTCATAGCGTTCTTAGCGGACCCTACGAGAATAGGTCTGCTGCCAATAATGCTAAAGAAAAAATAACAAAAAAAGGCTTTGAACCGCAGCTTAGAACATTATGCAAAAAGAAATAGAGAAAAATTTAAAGCTAGTTAAAAATAGTATTGATAATACTGCAAAAAAAGTAGGATTGAATCCCAGCAACGTTTTGCTTATAGCTGTATCAAAAAAGAAAGATGAAGGCGCTATTAAGGAAGCATTTGATTTTGGAATAAAAGACTTTGGAGAGAATTATGCTCAGGAACTTGCAAGAAAGTCAGATTTTTTTAAAGATCAAGGAATTGTATGGCATTTCATTGGCCCTATTCAAACTAACAAAATAAAACTAATTGCTAAGCATGCAAATTGGATTCATTCCTTGGGTAGATCTAAAGTTATAGAGAAGCTAAATAAAGAATGTCTCGAGGCTAAAAGATCTATTAATGCTTTGATACAAATAAATATTTCAGGTGAGGAAACAAAAAGTGGCATAAGTCCGGATGACCTTATAGAATTTGCTGAATACGTTAACTTACAAACAAACGTTAACTTAAAGGGCATAATGGTCCTCCCGAGAATTAATGGAAATATAAAAGAAAAAGAAGAAGAAATGATTAAAGCAAAGCAATTACATACAACACTAGTAAATAAATTTCCTCACGCAACCTATCTGTCCATGGGAACTACTTCTGATTTTGAATGCGCAATAACGAATGGTTCAAATATGGTTAGAGTTGGAGAACTCATATTTGGAAAACGAATATGAAGAAAATAGTTTTTTTTGGAGCAGGCAATATTACACAATCTATTATCTTAGGCCTTATTTCTTCTGGGCATAATAAAGAAAATATTTTATTTATAGATAGAAATAGAAAAAATAGAAATGTTCTTAAAAAACTTGGTATTAAAGAATACACAAATAGCCATAAAGATAAAATAGATTTATTTTTTCTTGCAGTAAAACCAAAAGATGCCTTGGTAGCTTATGAGGAAATCTGTAATTCCCATAAAAAACCTAAAGTTATATCTTTGGTTGCTGGAGTCAGATCCAAAAAATATTTTTCTAAGTCAAATAATGTAGAATTTATTAGAGCAATGCCAACTACCTCTTCTAGATTTAATAAAGGTATAACCGCGTCATTAAATATCTCTTCAACTCTATCAACATATAACAAAGCAAAAAAAATCTTTAGTAAAGTGGGTATGGTCATCGAGTTAAAAAAAGAACAAGAAATGGATTCATTTACCGGTCTTATTGGAAGTGGTCCTGCATACTTTTTTTATCTATTAAAAGCATATGAAAAAAGATTAATGAAGCTTTGTAATAATGATTCAGCTTTAACAGCAAAAGCAATGAGTGGTTTGCTTGAGGGCGTTGCCCTGTCCCTTGAAGATGGAAGTAGCATAGATGATCTAATTGAAAGAGTTGCTTCTAAAAAAGGAACTACTGAAGCAGGGTTAAAAAGTTTTAAAAAAAATAAATTACTGAGTTCATTTGATAAAGGAATTTCAGCGGCAGTAAACAGATCAAAGGAGATTGCAGATGAGTCCTAATATGGCAGAGTTAGCAAACTTAATTATCTCAATGTTTTGTTATAGTTTTGTATTGCTTTTTATTTTTAACCTACTCAAGGTGAATTATTTCAATCCTATCGTAAAGGCATTTGTAACAGCATATAAGCCTATCTCAAAGTTATCTATTTTTCCTAATCAACTTTATATGATCGGCCTAATTGCTGTGGGATTAAAATTTGCCGGTTTTCAAATCGCCTTGGCTAGCCAATCACTATCTAGCGAATACGAAAACTCGGTATTGTTAATTATTGCCATTATTCAAATTTTAAGAATAGGTATAGATATTATTTTTTACTCAGTGATAGGGTCAGTTATTCTAAGCTGGGTATCACCTGAAAAAACTAACCCTGCTCTTGAGCTAATAGACGAAATATCAAATAAAGTATTAAGTCCTGTAAGAAACTTTATACCTTCAGCTGGAGGGATCGATTTCTCCCCAATATTGATATTTATTGCAATTAGCATGATTAGTAACTTCCTTCAGGACATTATTAGATCGATAGCATGAATATAGTTAAAAAACTCATTCACTTCAATGAAGGCCTTTTATTAGAGTCTGGCTCAAAACTAGATTCTTTTGATTTGATGATAGAAACTTATGGAGAATTAAATAAAGATAAGTCTAATGCTATTTTAGTTTGCCATGCTTTTTCTGGAGATCATCATGCGGCGGGTGTGGATTCTGAGACTGGTCAAGTTGGTTGGTGGGATCAAATTATCGGTCCTAACAAAGCCATTGATACTAATAAGTATTTTGTTGTCTGCTCAAACAATCTAGGGGGCTGCTCTGGATCTTCAGGTCCGACATCAGTAAATAATGATACAGGAAAAGTATATGGGAAAGATTTTCCTGCTGTATCTATAGCTGATTGGGTAAATTCACAAAAACTTTTATCTGATTTTTTGCAAATTAAAAAATGGCATCTTGTTGCTGGCGGAAGCCTGGGTGGAATGCAGGCTCTTCAATGGGCCATATCTTTTCCTGACAATCTATTAAAATGTGGAGTTTTTGCTGCTGCTGCAAAATCAAGCACACAAAATATTGCAATGAATGAAGTATCTCGAGAATCGATTAGAAAAGATGTAAATTTCTTTGATGGTAATTATATCGAGCATAATACTAAGCCAAAAAATGGTCTTAAGGCAGCACGAATGCTTGGACATATAACCTACCTTTCTGAAAAACATATGGATGTAAAGTTTGGAAGGAAGTTTCAAAATACAGATTCTAAAGTATCAGGAAATGTCGATTATGAAGTAGAAAACTATCTTCAATATAAAGGAGAAAAATTTTCTGATAGTTTTGATGCCAACTCTTATATATTAATGACGAAAGCAATGGATGGTTATGATGCTTCTGCAAATACTAATGGAGATCTTGAAAAGGCAATGTCTGTTATTAAATGTCGGCTATTGATTATTGGATTTGATAGCGATTGGCTTTACCCTCCCCAAAGAGGCAAAGACATCCAATTAGCAGGTATGAATGCTAATGTGAGTTGTACATATGTCATTCTTCCTGGTGAGCAAGGGCACGATAGTTTCTTATTTGCTGCAGATAAATATGATGAAATTATTAATACTTTTCTTGAGTCCTAATGAGCATTTCTTTAACAAATATAATTAATGACTGGATACCTGATCAAAGCAAGGTTATTGATTTTGGTTGCGGTGATGGATCGTTGCTTAAAGAGCTTATTGATACTAAAAAAATCCATGGATATGGAGTAGAAATAGATAGCAAGAAAATTCAAGAATGCATAGCAAAAGGTCTTTCGGTTATTCAACAAGATATTGATGATGGTTTTGAGGAATTTGAATCCTCTAATTTTGATATCTCAATAATGGCTAGTTCTATCCAATGTCTAAAAGATCCTCATCTCGCTCTAAGGAGAATGTTAAAACTATCTAATAAATGTGTAGTAACACTTCCAAACCTTGGTTATTGGAGATGTAGAGCAGATCTAGTTTTTGGAAAAATGCCAGTCACTCCAAATCTACCTTCAAGTTGGTATGAGACAGACAACCTTCATCTGTGCACTATCAATGATTTTGAAAAACTGTGTGAAGATGAGGGTTTTATAATAAATAAAAAAATATTTTTAAACCCTAATAGGGATCGAAGCTTTTTGGCATCGATCTCTCCAAATTTATTTGCTTCTGAGGGAGTGTATTTACTTGGAAGCAAATAAAAAAATTCTGCTAGCCACCTCAAATCAAGGCAAGCTTAAGGAGTTTAAAAAACTTTTTCGTAACTTCAATTTTATTTCTCAGGCTGAACTTGGAATCAATGATGCAATAGAAGATGGGCTGACATTTTTTGAGAATGCATTAAAAAAAGCGCGGCATGGCGCAAAGGAATCAAAACTTTTTACAATTGCAGATGATTCTGGGTTGGTTGTGCCAGGTTTAAATTTTGAGCCAGGAATTTATTCAGCAAGATATGCAGGCGAAGAGGCGTCAGATCTAGATAATCGAAATAAGATTATTAATGAATTGAAGAAAAGGAATTTAACTTCTCTTCATGCTTATTATGTTTGTGTTTTGGTTGGAGTGCACTCATATGACGACCCTATGCCAATATATGCATCTGGGAAAATTCACGGAAAAGTATGCCTTGAAAGCCAAGGAGATGGAGGGTTTGGCTACGATAAAATTTTTTATATAGATAATCCAAAAACTTCAATGGCCTCGATCAGCCCAGAAATTAAAAATACTATAAGCCACAGAGCTATTGCTGCTCGATCATTTTTGCTACAGCTTGAAAAAATTTAGCTCCAAAGATACTCCGCTTTCTTTATATATTCATCTTCCATGGTGTGAAAAACAATGTCCCTATTGTGATTTCAATATAGATACCAACAAGAGAGATGGAGAAGAGGAATCCCTTGTCGAAGCAATTTTGACTGACTTGGACGCGTCAAAAAAATATATATTGGATAGAAAATTTATATCTGTATATTTTGGTGGAGGGACTCCGTCCTTAGTTAAATCAAAAAATATTGAAAAAATATTACTTAAATTATTAAACAATCAAATGCTTGAAAATGACTGTGAGATAAGTTTTGAATTTAATCCCAAGGAAGTAAGCTTAGATTACGTAACAGACCTTTCAAATATGGGTGTTAATAGAGCATCTATAGGTATACAGAGCTTTGATGAAGATACATTAAAAAGTTTAGAACGAAATCATAATGCACATGATGCCTTAAAGGCTTTGGATATTATTGCTGGTGTAAGTTCAATAAAAACCTCAATAGATTTAATATATGGGGTGATGAATCAGACCCCTCTTTCTCTTGAAAAAGATATTAATATTTTTTGTTCGCAAAACATCTCTCATCTATCAATGTATCAATTAACAATTGAACCAAATACTATTTTTTATAAAAAGGAACTTAAGATTCCAAAAGATACTGAAATTGAAGCAATGGAGCTTATTGCTACAAATTTGTTAAATAAGAGTGGTTTTTATCAATATGAAGTATCGTCTTGGGCTAAGGATCATTCTTTTAGTAGGCATAACATCAACTATTGGATGTATGGTGATTTTCTTGGTTTAGGCCCTGGAGCGCATAGCAAGATAACAACTGAAAACTCAATTAAGAGGATGATTAAGTTAAAGAAAGTGAGTTCATATATAAAAAATCCATCTAAAGTTAGTGAGCAGGAAATTTCTAGTAATAGTTACGACATAGATCTGGCAATGAATTTATTAAGATTAAAAAATGGAGTGAGCTTTGATGAGCTAAGAAAAAGAAAAATCTATCTGTCAGAAACTTTCAGAAAAAAATTACAAGATGGTATTGAAAATAACCTTTTAGAAAAAAATGGCATTAAGGCTACTGATATTGGTTATAAATTCTTAAACGATACTGTAAATATCTTTAGCTAATCTTTTTAAGAGAAAAGGGATATATCTTTCTGCCCTCGTCCATTGCTCTTCTTTGAAATTTAGTAAGTGATGAGGCTTCATATAAAGAACTATCATTTCTTTGAAAACCCACTGACATATCTAATTGCTCTGTGATAGATTCAGCATAATCTTCAACGTCTGTGGACATAAAAAGCTCTCCACCATCTTGAATAGTAGGATGTATTAATTCAAAAAATTCATTGGTAAGCATTCTTCTTTTATGATGTTTGAATTTTGGCCATGGATCAGGACAAATAACAATTACATCATCAAACACAGGTTCCTTTATGTCATCTATTAAAAGCCTTATATCCCCTGAGGTTATAAAGATATTTTGTATTGCTCCATCAACTATTTCGCCAAGCAATGAACCGATTCCAGCAAGGTATACTTCTGATGCTATATATAAAGTATCTGGGTTTTGCTTCGCAAGAGCTAATGTATTTTCACCATTACCAAACCCAACTTCTAAAACGACTTTTGAAAATTTTTTTTTAGCCTGGATGATTTGTAAATAGCTACTAATCTCATAGGAACCGAGGTGGCTTAAATTATCTTCCTGGCTTTTAGTGATTCTGCCTCTTCTTTTTACAAATGAAGGTAAGTACTTATGCCGCATTAGTTTTTCTATCTATTGATAGATTTAGGCAGCAGTTACCATGAATGCTTTAAGCTTTTTAAGAGCACTATTTTCAATTTGGCGTATTCTCTCAGCCGAAACATCATACTCATCTGCTAAATCATGCAGGGTAGCTTTTTGATCAGAGAGATATCTTCTTTGAAGAATGTCTTTGCTTCTATCATCAAGCATTTTAAGAGCCTCTAATAAATCATTATGATTGAGTTGCTCTGCTTCTGAGTTTGCTACCATCAATTCTGGATCATATCTTTTATCTTCGAGATACTGAGAGGGAGACATTATTTCATCATCATCATCTGTCGATGTCGGGGCATCAAAAGAGGCATCATTAGATGAGAGTCTGTTTTCCATATGCAAGACGTCTTTAACTTCTACATTTAAATCTGCAGCAATTTTTTCAGCTTCTTCTTTTGTCAGCCATTCAAGTGTTTTCTTTTTGCTACGCAAGTTAAAAAATAATTTTCTTTGCGCTTTGGTCGTTGCAATTTTAACCAATCTCCAATTCTTCAAAATATATTCATGAATTTCAGCTTTAATCCAATGAACTGCAAATGAAACAACCTTTACTCCTCTATGAGGATCATATTTATCAACAGCCTTCATAAGACCAACATTGCCCTCTTGAATAATGTCAGCTAAAGGCAAGCCATAACCTTGGTAAGATCTCGCAATATGGACTACAAAACGAAGATGATGGATAACCAGCAGTCTAGCTGCATCCAAATCATCTTCTTCATAAAGCTTTAATGCTAATTCCTGTTCTTGCTCTTTAGTAAGAATAGGAATTGAGTGCACAGAGGCCAAGTAGGACTCTATATCCTTTCCTGGACTATTAAGCTGTGAAGGCTGTAGTTGTGTTCCCATATTATTATAAGTTTTAAATATAATACATTATATTATAAATTAATGTATAGCAGTGAATTATACCAATTTTTTGAAATATTCGCTCAGAATTGGGAAATATCTATCTTTAATGTATTGATTACGGCAAGCAACAAATGGGCTATTTAGTATGGTGTCATCCTTGTTGTAAGGAAGGGGCATTCCTGAATCTAATAAACTCACAGAGCCTCCAGACCCTAATAAAACTGCATTTCCTGCCGCTATATCCCATTCTGATGTTGGACCAAATCTTGGATAAATATCAGCTTGATTGTCAGCTAAGGCACAAAGCTTAAGTGAACTACCCTTTTCTACTACCTGATAGTCAATATTCTGATTATTTAATAACTTTAATAGGTTTTTATCTGCATCAGTTTGGTGGCTTTTACTCATTACCACCCTTAATCTCTTATTCTCGCCATCTGATTCTATGGGTAATGCCTTTGGTTCATCAAATATTGATCCATGCCATATCTCCAAAGTTGCTGGGGCGCCAACAATACCAAATATAGCTGAGCCATTTTGTATTAATGCAATATTTACTGTAAATTCTTTAGACTTATTTATAAATTCTCTGGTTCCGTCAAGAGGATCTACAAGCCAATAAGGTACATCTGGGTTTTGCTCATGTTTATTAAAAGTCTCCTCTGAAATCACAGGAATATTGGGAGTTATAAGATCTAAAGAATCTAGAATAATTCTATTAGCAGCATTATCTGCTTCTGTTACTGGCGACCCATCTGATTTAGTTTCTTTTTCAAACGTATCCTTTTTATAAACTTCCATTATTGCATCTGATGCTTTCCTGACAGTCTCTTCGATAGGGTTTAAAATATCCTGTAAAAGCTTATGAGTAATTTCCATACAAATATTTTAACAGAATCATCTTACATATTACTTGATATAGATGGTGTTATCTTGGATCAAAATTTTGATAACCTTTTTTGGATGGAATGGGTGCCTGAGGCTGTTGCTCTCAATAAGGGTATTTCTTTAAATGATGCAAAAAAAGATATTTATAAAACCTCAAAAGAGTTATACGGAACCCTTCCTTGGTATGAGCTTAAGTTTTGGGAAGATAAGTATGAGACAAACCTTATTGCTATTGCGGAAAAAAATAAGTCTTATGCAATGTTCATTGATGGAGCCCATGAAGCTCTTCAATTCATGGCATCTTTAGAGAAAAGAATTTTTTTTCTGACTAATTGTGACTCAAGGCTATTAAAAATTAAGTCTTCTCAGGTGCCTTTGCTTGATTATGCAGATAGCTGGATTTCTAGTGTAGATATTGGTGTGGTGAAAGAAGATCAAAATTTTTGGAAAATAGCTATAGAAAAGCTTAATATACAGCCATCTAAATCTATTTTTTTTGATGACAATATAAATATTGTTAATTCAGCAGCTAGATATGGAATCAAAAAATCTGTTCATGTCACGGAGCCAACAAATAATAACTCTGTAATTTATGAATCAAATGCAAAAATGCAAATAAGAAAATTAGCTGATTTAATTAGAGCAGACTAAAGGCTTTAAGCCTGATGATTCAATTGCATCTAGTATCATGTAATGAATATCTGTATTGTCCATTAGCCCAGTAAATACATGAGCGCCTGGACCATAGGCATACACCCCGACAGGGATGGAGGTGTGACTCCCAGTTCCCCATTGAACTTTAACCGTATCATTTTTCTGACTTAAGATTTGCAATCCACCTGTCTCATGGTCAGCAGTTACCAGTAATAATGTTTCTTTATTAGATGTAACAAAGTCCATTGCCATGGCGATTGTTTGGTCAAAATCTTTAAATTCAACAACCATTGTTGCGGCATCATTGTCATGAGATGCCCAATCAATCTGACTGCCTTCACTCATCAGAAAAAAACCATTACATGAATTTAAGTTAGCTTTTGAAGAAAGCCAATTTAGAGCTGCTTTTGTCATTTGTAATTGTGTTGGCTTGCTAGATGATCTATTAATCCCATCCTCATCAAATAACCCAAGTACTTTTTTTGCTTTTAAGAATTTATCCCCGTCAAGGTCATTCATATCTGTTATTAGTAAATTAGATTCTTGAGCTTTTGCAATATCAAAGAATTCTAACCCTCCTCCAAGAGACAGCTGTATTGGAGATTCTAAAAGCTGGCTTGCAATTTCTTTTTCTTTATATCTTGAGTCTATATGAGCATAAAAAGCAGCAGGTGTAGCATGAGTGATTGATGAGGTAGCCACTAAACCAGATATATAACCCTTGTTTGATAAAATCTCTGGAATAGTAGGAATAGCTTTTCCATCAGGCGTTATTGAAAGAAATTTATTTTTTGTTTTAATACCGGCAGCCCAAGAAGTTGCTGAGGCAGCTGAGTCTGTATAAATATTATTGTATGAATGTGTAAGAGAGTTACCAAAAAAAGGCATCTGGTCTATTGCCAGCCTATGATCTGCTCCACCCGTTGCAATCCTTGATAAGGTGATTTGATTAAGTCCTGTCCCATCCCCAATAATTAGAATGATATTCTTTGGCTTGGCAGCGGCATCAAAAGAAGCTATCTCAAGAGCCTTGGTAGGCTGGGTTCCAATAGAGATGTATTCAACCTTTAAATGGTTTTTATTTATAGATACAAAATAAGCTACTGCTAAAATGAGGGCAAAAAACAATACTAGCTTTTTCATTCCTTAAGTTATGGTTTTAGAGCATCCAGTCTCATCTTCATCATCTCTTCTTTGGTATCAGGATACTTATTTCCGTATATAGCCCCTTCCCATTTACCATACATTGGATTGGTCAGCATGAACCATTTTTTTCCCCACATATCAGAATACTTTTCTGCTAACTTTCTTCGAGAATCAATATCTGTAGCTGCTTCTTCTAAAGAAATAAAGTCTGTTAACTGATCACCAACTAACATTAAGATTCTATAGTCTTTAGCAACAAGAGCTCTTCTTGAGACCTTATCAGAGCCCCAGCCGTTCTCATCTCTCATTAATAAAACATCTCTATCGTCGTCAAAAGGAAGACCTAAGCTCTTAATATTTTCTCTTGTTGCATCTTCAAGTTCTGCAACTCTATTGGTTACATAGAAAATTTTTATGCCCTTATTAGATGCATTTTCAAGAAAACTAGATACACCTGGAACCGGCTCAGCAGATGCCTCAAGCCCCCACTCTATCCAACCATTAGGGTATGAGAGTCCAGATAATATTGCTCTTGCTTGAAATCTAACATTGTCCAAAACGGTTTCATCGACATCCAAGATTATTGCCATTGGCTTGGCTGAATAATCTCCAGATTGCTCAAGAGATGCCGTCCATTCCTTGTCTGCAATTGCTTCATCAAGAACTAATGATGCACCACTATAGGTCTGAATACAGTTAGCAACATATTCTGTTGATGACTGCGCATACAATACAGAAAGCATAGTCTGTTCTTGCATAGACCTGTCTATGGTCGTTACTTGTGAGTTAACAGAAAGTGTAAATAAAAAAACACTCAAGGCTTTACATAAATGTAGTTGATTTAATGATTTCATAGATTAAGAGCATTATAATGCTAATAAATAATTTAGAGTACAAGAATATGAGTAATGAGCTATTAGATAATTTAAATCAATTAAAAAAAATGTTCGTTCTTTTGAGCGAAGATAGAAAAGTGGTTTTGTCCCATCATAAAACATTTGAGCATGTTGAAAAAATGCGTGCGATTGTTAATGACTCCATCAAGTTGGCTGAAAATGAATAAGACAACTTGTTTTGACGTGACTATAGATGGAGGTATTGCCCATATCTCAATGAATAGGCCTGATAAGATGAACTCAATGATAAGAGTTTTTTGGAAAGAGCTGCCTGATATCATTAAAGAAATAGATAAGAATTCTGAAGCAAGAGTTATCGTTTTATCCGGTCAAGGAAAGCACTTTAGTGCCGGAATGGACCTTTCTACTTTTGTACCGCCAAAAAAATCTGAAGTTGAGGTGGACCCAGCAAGGCAGAGAGAGGTTTTTTATCATGAAGTTCTTGAGCTTCAAGACGCATTCACTGCATTAGAAGAATGTAGAATGCCAACAATAGCATCTATTCACGGGGCTTGTGTTGGTGGAGCAATAGATATGACTGCTGCTTGTGATATGAGGTATTGTTCAGAGAATGCTTTTTTTAAAATTGCAGAAGTGGATATTGGGATAGCGGCTGATGTTGGTACCCTTCAAAGGCTTCCATCTCTAATACCATTAGCTAAATTAAGAGAGCTAGCATTTACTGGAAGAAAATTTGACTCTGCTGAAGCAAAATCTTTAGGCTTTGTGAATGAAGTTTTTGAATCTGAAGAAATGCTTGCTAAAGAGGTTCAGAAGATAGCTGAAAATATAGCTAGTAAGTCTCCTTTAGTAACAAGAGTAATTAAAAAACAAATTAACTATGCTAGAGACCACACCGTAAGAGATTCATTAGACTTTCATGCTGTTTGGAATGCCAGTCTTATTAGTGGCAAAGATATGCAAGAAGCTATGAAAGCTTATGTAAACAAGACGAATGGTGAATATGACGATCTGGAACCTAAGAAGTCTTTCTGGGAAAAAGAAGGCCTAATTTAGTAGCAACTAATCTCTTAAAAAAACTGGTTCAGCTGCAGAAGATTCTGCTTTTGAAAAGTAATAGCCATCTAGATTAAATTGAGATAGCTGCTCGAAATCTTTAATATTATTTTCGATAATCCATTTAGCCATTAAGCCTCTAGCTCTTTTTGCATAAAAACTAATGATTTTATGTTTACCATTTTTATAATCTTTAAAAACTGGTGAGATAACATTAATATAATCAGGCATTTTTCCTAGAACGCTAAAATACTCCTTGGAAGCAAGATTTATTAATAAATCAGATTTTTGAGAAGCCAGGTCATCTAGAACATTTTCTTGGACTCTCTTGTCCCAAAATTCATATAAGTTTTTACCTTTTGATGTTTTTAGCTTAGTACCCATTTCAAGTCTATAAGGCTTGATGACATCCATGGGACGAAGAATTCCATATAGCCCAGATAAAATCCTAAGATGTTTCTGAGCAAATTTTAGCTGTTTATTATTAAAATTTTCTGCATCGAGTCCCTGATATACATCCCCCTTAAAGACCAGCATTGAAGGCTTTGCGTCTTTGGAGGCAGTTTTGGCTGCCTTCCATGACTGATACCTATCAAAATTGAGAGTAGCTAATTTGTCACTTAGCCCCATTAAGCTAGCTATATCTTTAGGCTCTTTTTCTTTTAAGGTCTTAATAAGACTAGAAGATTGGCTTAAAAACTGCGGTGCAGTATGATTGCTTTTAGGGTCAACACTATAATCAAGTGTTTTTGCTGGAGAGAGTACTATTATCATGATAATTATTCTAACCAAATAAAGAAGATACTTCTAATTAAAATTATGGAAAAGTATATAAATTTTATAGGGAAAAATATTTCATACCTAATACCAATAATGGTTTTGCTTATGATTATAGTTATTGTGAGTAGGTATTTCTTTGGTATTGGCAGAACCGACCTTCAAGAATTGACTATGTATTTTCATGCTTTAGTTTTTCTTGGCTGCGCCGGGTATGTATTTAATGAGGATGAGCATGTTCGTGTTGATATTTTCTATAGAGAGTCATCCGCTAAATATAAGAATCTAATAAATAGCATTTTCGGTATTATATTTTTACTTCCCGTTACAGCTGTAATATTTATTTATTCTTTAGAGGTTATTTTTGCATCGTGGAGCATGCAGGAAGTCTCAACAGAATCTGGCGGACTTAATTATGTATATGTCCAAAAAACATTTATGCTTTTGTTTCCCTTAACGCTCATAGCTGCCCTTATTAATCAATTAATAAAAATAAAATGGAAATAGTGCCTTTACTGTTACTGGTTCTCATTTGCTCTGCATTGCTGCTTGGGTACCCTGTAGCATTTACGCTATCTGGCGTTTCAATATTATTTGCGTTGATATGCATTCCTTTGGGGATATTTGATGAATCAATCTTAAAAAGTATTCCATTAAGAATATTTGGGATTATGAACAACGTAACTCTACTCGCTGTTCCTCTCTTTATCTTTATGGGAACCATTCTCGAAAGATCTGGAATTGCTGCAAAAATGTTAGCAAATATGGCCTTGGCATTTAAAAATATCAGGGGTGGCTTAAGCATTTCTATTATTGTTGTGGGTGCTCTTCTTGCTGCGAGCACGGGCATTGTTGGAGCAACAGTTGTAACTATGGGACTTATGTCATTGCCAGTTCTTGTTCAACAAGGATATAAGAAAGATTTCTCATCAGGGCTTGTTGCTTCTACAGGAACCCTTGGCCAAATCATAC
>JABBBT010000019.1 GCA_018607365.1 SAR86 cluster bacterium | reverse complement strand
GATTTAGTTAAATGGCATGACAAAACAGTCGACTGGATGAGTGATAAAGGCGATACATACAAGAACATGACGACTGCGATACTTCAGCCATACTTTCACTCAGATATGTCTGCGCAAGACGTGGTATGGGTTAATACATGGCCAAACCCTTCAGAGCAATTTGCTGGATTGGAAGGATGGATTACTGGTGGTGGCGGTGAGCTTCTTGAATCGCTTCCGGTTACTAATTCTAGACAGGTTGATACATGGCAGTGGTTGGTTTCTAAGCCAAGCCCATCTTCAGTTGGAGATATGATGTATGCGACATATGCTGACTGTAGTCTTGAGGAAGGTTACGACATGAGAAAAGTTTATGATCTCTATAAGGACTTTGCAATTTATGCTCAATCCCAAGGTGACACTGTTGGAAGAAAATTAATTGTTCCTGATGCAGGCTTAAAGTTTGATGATGGAGTTGATTTTATTAGATTAATGTATACATCTTCTATTTCGGAGAGAGGCTCAAATGCAGATCTGTATTTCTCACAAATTGGAGACTCTCAAGCTTCAAAAAATCTGAAGGGATTCTCTTGTAATAATGCAAGATCATACTTCGGTCTTTCTATGAAAGCTGCGGGATAAATAAACTTTTTATTTTTAATGGGAGCAACTGCTCCCATTTTTTTGTTTTTAACTTTATAAAAGGTGCATAATATTTCCATGAAAGATTACTCATCTCATATTGCTATTATTGGAGCAGGCATTTCTGGTCTAACTCTTGGGTGCGTATTAAAGCAATCAGGTATGTCAGTGATTATTTTTGAAAAATCATCAACGGCCAGCGAGCAAGGTGCGGGGATTTCAATCTCTCCAAATGGGCTAAGAGTTATAAGAAATATTGGCATAGAGAATGAGCTGCGCAGTGAATCAGGCAACCCTAAAGAAGTTCAATTCTTCTATAATCAAAATAAATTAACCTCATTCCCAGTTGATCTTGTGACCACATCACGACAATGTCTTTATAAAAATTTACTCAATAAGTATCTTTCCTTAGGTGGTGAAGTTTTATTTGATCATGAAGTTTCAAGTATTAACTTAACTGATCCGAGCATATCTTTTTCAAATGATAGTTCCTTCAATGTAAATCATATTGCTGCCTGTGATGGTATTAAATCGAAATGTAGATCCTTAATATATAAGGGTGCTGAGCAACCATTTTATAGTGGATATTCGGTATGGAGAGGAATTCTTGAAAAGAACCAAACCGAAAATCACATTCATCTTGGACCTAACTTCCACATAGTGACATACCCAATTGACAATACTAGAACTAGTTTTGTAGCTGCTGTAAAGAACCCAAAAGAGACAAAAGAATCATGGAAAACTAAAGGTACATATGAGGGTCTATGCAATGATCTTCCAGAATCAACAAGACATATATATGAATCACTTCAAGACAGCAATGAAATATATAAATGGGGCGTATACACAAAAAAAATACCCGATAAATTATTTGATAACAATATTACTTTTCTAGGAGATGCTGCGCACCCAATGGTTCCGTTTTTAGGGCAAGGGGGCTGCATGGCGTTGGAAGATGCATATATTTTTGGAAAGCTAATTAAGCTAAATGATAGTATGAAAACATCTCAAATAATGTATCAAAAACTCAGATATAAAAGAGTAAAAAAAATATATAAAGACTCAGCGCTACAGGGAAAATTGAATCATATTTCAAATCCTCTTATTGTCTATTGCAGAAATTTTTTAATGAAGTACACACCAGTTGCTGCATTAAAACCGAATTCAATATGGGGCTATGATCCAGATGTTGAAATAAAAAAAATTAGTTAATATTTTTGCGTGTTGGATAATCATATAAAGTTGCTATAATTTTGAACATGAATATCTTAAACAAAATAGCCTCTTTTTTTAAAACCCAAACAGAAACTAGTTCGGCTGTACCTGAAAGCCAAGAGCCTCAATCTATGCAAGTCTCAGGAGAATTAAAAAGCTTCCTAGAAAATGAAGTTCTAGATGGTTTAGATATTAGCCCTGAGCATTTTTGGAGTTCACTTGAATCAATCCTTGCAGAATTTGGCCCAAGAAATAAAGCTCTTTTGGATAAAAGGGAAGTTATTCAATCACAAATTGATGAATGGCACCTTGCAAGAAAAAATACTGATCATGACCATGAAGAATATAAAGATTTTCTAAAAGAGATTGGTTATATAGTTCCTGATACTGGAGACTTCACAATATCTACCTCAGATGTTGATGATGAGATTAAGACAATTGCAGGGCCTCAGCTAGTAGTGCCTGTTATGAATGCGAGATTTGCCTTGAATGCAGCTAATGCGCGCTGGGGGAGTTTGTATGATGCTTTATATGGAACAGATGTAATATCTGAAGATGATGGAGCAACAAAAGCTGGAGCTTATAATCCGGTAAGGGGCGATAAGGTTATTGCATTCGCCAAAGATTTTCTCAACTCAACAATTCCTTTAGAAAATGGCTCATTTGCAGATGTAAATGGGTTTGATTTTAGTGATGAGACTCTTTCAATGTCATTGAATGATGGGTCGACTGTAAG
>JABBBT010000012.1:2215-17860 GCA_018607365.1 SAR86 cluster bacterium | reverse complement strand
GCACAGCACTCATAACGCTGGGGTCGGTGGTTCAATTCCACCCATAGCCACCATTCATATAAAAAAGAAAATAATGTTGAAGCAACTATAAACATAGTTGTAATTAAAAGAATGTATCTTTGAATATTAAGCTAGAGGATTTATTCTAACTTAATCTTTTTTTAGGTAACCAAGAATTATAATAATAGCTACTAAAGCAAGGAGAGAGTCTTCTCCAAGCATATTAAGTATATTTGATACGTTACTATAAACATCTCCAACAAAAGGAGTATCTGGCCCAAAAATTATACCAAGAAGTAGTGAAGCAACTACTAATGGTATTAATAGTTTAGTTACTTTATTTAAAAAGGTAGTGAGGCTGGCTAGTGTGATTTTAAAATTCATATATATTTATTTAAAGTTAAGAAGGGCCTAAGCCCTTCCTAACAAGATGTTAAGTATTATGACTTAACTAGGCTCATAAGAACTGCTAGAACAAGAAGTCCAACAACGCCATTAGTAGCTAACGTTTCAACTAGTGAAGTTATGTTACCAATTACGTCAAGTCCTAGCATGTCACCAAAAGCTAAGCTTCCGACGATCCCTAGTCCTAAAATTCCTACTATGACACTAGTTAGATTACTAACTAAGTCGCCTATCATTCTCCATGCATTATCCATAATGTTACCCCCCTATTAGGTTTTTTATATGTTTTGCAGATTCTATAGAAACATAAAAAGCATTGGGGAGCAAATCATGTGAATAAAAAAAAACCCAAAAATTTGACTTTTTGGGTTTTTTGTATATTAAAAAATTAATAGAATTAATCTTCTTCTTTATCTTCCTCTACTGCTTCATTTTTAGCATCTTCTTTTGCTGCTAAAGCTTTAACAGATAATTTCATTTTACCTCTATCAAAACCAATAAGTTTTACATCTATTTCTTGACCTTCTGAAAGAACCTTACTTACATCCTCTGTTCTTTCATGAGCAATTTCAGATATATGAAGTAAGCCATCTTTACCTGGTAGAATATTTACAAAAGCGCCAAAGTCTACAATCTTAACAACTGTTCCTTTATAAACTTTATCTAATTCAGGCTCTTCCAAGATACCTTCAATAATTTCTAAGCATTCTTGCATTGATGTTTGATTCTGCCCAAAAACAGATACAGTTCCATCATCACTAACATCTACAGTAGCACCAGTTTTTTCTTGCATGCCTTTTATGACTGCGCCGCCTTTACCAATGATTTCTTTAATTTTATCTTTATTAACCATGAATGTTTTCATTGCAGGAGCATTCTCAGATAACTCTTTTGGTGCTGATATAGCTTCATTCATTATTCCTAAAATATGATTGATAGCAGTTTTTGCTTTTGTTAAAGCAGACTCCATAATGTCAGCAGTTATTCCTTGAATTTTTATATCCATTTGAAGAGCCGTTATTCCTGTAGCAGTTCCAGCAACTTTAAAGTCCATGTCGCCAAGATGATCTTCATCACCGAGGATATCTGTTAGAACAGCAAAGTCGTCGCCTTCTTTAATTAAGCCCATTGCAATACCTGCAACTGGACTAGATAAAGGAACACCAGCGTCCATTAGTGATAAAGATGTACCACAAACAGAAGCCATTGAACTAGAACCATTAGATTCTGTAATTTCAGAAACAACTCTCATTGTATAGCCAAAATCTTCGACATCAGGCAGTACTGCTTTTATTGCTCTCTTAGCTAAATTTCCATGACCTATTTCTCTTCTTTTAGGTCCTAATGGCATACCAATCTCACCTACACTATATGCAGGGAAATTATAATGAAGCATGAAATTATCAGTACTTTGGCCTTCTATTGATTCTATTCTTTGAGCATCTCTTGACGACCCTAAGGTTGCAACAACTATTGCTTGCGTTTCCCCTCTAGTAAATAAAGATGATCCATGAGCACTAGGCAGTACATCAGTCTCAATAAAAATTGGTCTGACAGTATCGGTATCTCTTCCATCAATTCTAGGCTGATTGCTTAAAATATTTTTTCTTACAATATCTTTCTCAAGATTTTTAAAAGCACCTAAAATCTTGCCAAGCTGAATTTCATCAGCGTCAGCATAGGATTCAACAATACTATCTTTAATGACACCAATTGCTGCAGTTCTTTCTGATTTATCTTTAATAGTAAATGCATTAGTTATTTGGTCAGAGTACTTTTCAGTTAACTCAGCAGAATAAACAGGAGTTTCTTCATCTGAACTTACTACCCAATCTTCTTTACCAGCTTTTTCTTTAAGCTCTGTACATGCCTTAATCACAGCTTGCATTTCTTGATGACCAAATAAAACAGCTCCTAGCATTAAGTCTTCGTTAAGCTCCTTAGCCTCAGACTCAACCATAAGAACAGCTTTTTCAGTTCCAGCGACAACCATATCTAAATATGAATCTTCTAATTCTTCATATGATGGATTTAAAACATAGTTTCCATCAACAAAACCAACTCTTGCTGCTCCCATTGGACCATCAAATGGCACTCCTGCAACGCATAAGGCAGCTGATGCACCAATCATTGATGCAATATCAGGGTTTTGCTCTTTACCAGATGACATGACAGTACAAAATATTTGTACTTCATTTTTAAATCCTTCTGGGAAAAGAGGTCTAATTGGTCTATCTATTAACCTTGATGTTAAAGTTTCTCTTTCCGTAGGCCTGGCCTCTCTTTTAAAGAACCCTCCAGGAATTGTTCCTGTTGCATAAAATTTTTCTTGATAAAAAACAGCTAAAGGGAAAAAATCCTTCTTTGGATCTGCCTCTTTTCTAGCAACAACTGTTGTTAAAACTACAAGATCTCCTATTGTTACAACAACTGCGGCAGTTGTTTGTCTTGCAACTTTATTTGTTTCTAATTTTACTAATTGATTTCCGTACTGAAATTCTACAGATGTAGATTCTAATTTATTATTTTCCACGATTTTCCTCTTTTATATTTATTGTTAACCTCTAAGCTTTAATTCTTTAATCACTTCTGCATAACTTTCTGAATTCTTTCTTTTTAGATATGCTAAAAGTTTTCTTCTTAGATTAACCATCCTTATTAAACCCGTTCTTGAGTGATGGTCTTTTTTGTGTTCTTTAAAATGACTTTGTAGTTTATTGATATTTTCAGTTAATAAAGCTATTTGAACCTCTGGAGATCCAGTGTCGTTATCAGCTCTTTGAAATTTTCCAACAATTTTTTCTTTTTCTTGTGATAGAAGTGCCATATTTATAATCCTCGTTATACATATATTAATTGATGCAAACCTCGTATAACTAAAGTAAGCGTGCGAATCTTATATCTTATTAGTCTTTTAAACAAGTCGTTTAAGCGCTAAGTAGCTATCTGTAATAGAACCTAGACCAAGAAATTTATGACCAGAATCATAAATTCTATAGAAATCATTTTCTTGATTGACTATCTCAAGCTTCCCACCGTTTGAAAATATTTTTGTTTCTTCCTCATTTAATCTAATTTCTTTAAAAAACTTAAATGCACTTTCAATTGAAACCATCTCTTCTAAATTAAGCTCAGTAGGAATTTTTGATTTTTCTACATCAAACTCACCCTGCATAACTCTCTTTAAGGCCGATAGATGACCTTTACTATTGAGATTATCTCCTAAATCTCTTGCTATAGATCTTATGTATGTACCTTTTGAGCAGTGCACTAAAAATCTGCAACTATTAATTGAGTAACTAAAATTACTTACAGAATAAATATTTATTTTTCTTGGGGGTTTTGAAATGAATTCGCCTTCTCTTGCATATTTATATAAAGGTTTTCCTTTATGCTTTAAGGCAGAAAAAAATGGTGGATTTTGCAGAGATTCACCAAGAAATTTATTTAATTCTTGCTTGATATCGGTTTCTTTTGGAAGATAGCTAGAGCTCTCTATTACCTCGCCCATGGCATCGTCAGTATCAGTCTTAGCTCCAAATGAAACCTCAGCTTCATATTTTTTATCAGATTCTAAAAAAAATGATGAGAATCTTGTCGCTCTATTTACAGCAAGAACCAAGAGCCCTTCTGCCATTGGGTCTAAAGTTCCGAGGTGACCCACTTTCTTTAATGAGAATAGTCTTTTGGTTTGTTGAACAACTTGATTTGAGCTGATGCCTTTTTCTTTAAAGGCTAAAAGAAACCCGTCCATTATTAAAGATTTCTTAATAAATTCTCAATATTGTCTGAGTATTCTACACTTTCATCAAATCTAAATTGTATGACTGGGACTCTTCTTATTTGCATTGTTTTAGATAACTTTGATCGGACCATTCCTGAGAACTTTTTTAGGACTTTGTTATCAATACTGCTTTTTTCTTTTTCTATAGATTCACCGATCATGGTATAAAAAACTGTAGCTATTCCAATATCATCAGAAACCTTTACCGCAGTAATGTTTAGTTTTTGAAGGCGAGGATCTTTAGTTTCTTTATTAATTATTAAAGATATTTCTTTTCTGAGGAGGTCTGATATTTTGTCTGATCTAAGTGATGGCATTAATGCTTGCTACATTGACTGTAATTCTTCTTTTCTTTCGTAGACTTCAATTTTATCGCCTGCTTTGATATCTTTGTAGTTTTTAATACCCATTCCACACTCATTTCCATTTTTGACCTCGTTGACGTCTTCTTTGAATCTTCGAAGCGAGTCTAACTCACCCTCAAAAATAACAATCTCATCACGCAACACTCTTACGGGTCTATTTCTAAGCACAGCGCCTTCAACAACATTACACCCAGCTATCTGACCAAATTTAGGAGAATTAAATACATCAAGAACCTCAGCAGTTCCAAGAATTTCTTCTTTTATTATTGGGTCTAACAGACCAGTCATTCTTGCTTTAACATCATCAAGTAATTCATAAATGATACTGTGATAACTTAAAGGGATGGACTCATCCTCAATGATTTTCTTGGCAGAGTTATCAGCACGAACATTAAACCCTAGAATAATTGAATCAACCGCAAGTGCTAAATTAGCATCTGATTCTGAAATACCACCCACTCCACTTGATACTATTTTTACTTTTGCAAGATCATTACTTAGATCATGAAGTGATGCTGTGATTGCTTCGCATGTTCCACCAACATCAGTTTTTACAATTACATTTAAAATTTTCTTAGAAGATTCTTGGCCTAGATTTTCAAATAAATCACCAGCACTATCATCTTTTTGTTTTAAAAGTTTTCTTTCTTTTTCTTTATTTGTTCTGTACTCAGCTATCTCTCTTGCCTGTTTTTCATTATCTACAACTTGAAATTGGTCTCCAGCATTAGGGACGTTATTTAAACCAAGTACTTCTATAGCTGCAGATGGCCCAGCTGTTTTGATCTTTGATCCATCACTGTTAATAATGCTCTTTATTTTTCCAATTGCATTTCCAGAAGCTACTAAGTCTCCCACTTTAAGAGTTCCATTTTGTATTAGAAATGTTGCAACTGAACCTCTGAATTTATCTAACTCAGATTCGATAACAACACCTTGAGCCGGTCCATCATGATGAGCCTTTAACTCAAGTAGTTCTGCTTCCAAGGATACGCTCTCCAAAAGTTGATCAACGCCAGTACCTTTTAAAGCAGATACTGGAACCATTTGGGTAGTTCCGCCCCAATCCTCTGGTGCAAGATCTTTTGCTGCAAGGTCACCTTTTACTTTATCAACATCGGCGCCATCAAGATCAATCTTGTTTATCGCAACTACAATGGATACTCCAGCAGCCTTTGCATGGTTAATTGCTTCTTCAGTTTGCGGCTTGATTCCATCATTAGCAGCAACTACAAGAATAACTATATCGGTAGTATTAGCACCCCTTGCTCTCATTGAAGAGAAAGCAGCATGTCCAGGAGTATCTATAAATGTTATCTTTCCTTTAGAAGTTTCAACTTCATACGCACCAATATGCTGAGTAATGCCTCCAGCCTCTCCATCAACAACTTTAGTTTTTCTAATAAAATCAAGAAGAGTTGTCTTACCGTGATCAACATGACCCATAACAGTAATAACAGGTGATCTGGATTGAACTTCGTCTGAATAATTAATTAAATTTGCTAAATCTTCTTCGAAATTTTCTTCCTTTAATGCAATACCATTATGTCCAATCTCTTCTACAACCAATATAGCTGTCTCTTGGTCAATAACATCATTTAAAGTAGCCATGACGCCAAGACCCATGAGATTTTTTACTACAACATTACCTTTGACTGCCATCAGTTTTGCTAATTCACCAACTTGAACGGTAGTTGGAACCTCTATGTCTTTTTTAATAACCTCTGTTGGGGCTTCAAATTTATGCTTTGAGTCTTGAGAAAATGATCCTTCTCTTCTTTTATAAGCATTCACTGCGCTTGAAAGCTGATCTTTTACATTAACTTTAATTGCAGGTTTTACCGTATCTGGTTTCTTAAATTTTTCTCTTTTCTTAATTTCTTCTTGCTTTAGCCTTGCTACTTCTTTTAATTGGTCTTCTCTTTTTCTTTGTTGTTCTTTTAATTGTTCTGATGCAGCCGCTCTTTTTGCTTCTATATTGTCTGAGTAACTCTTTACAGTATCACCTTCTTTTAAGGATTTGCCTTTAGAAGTAACTGTTATGCCCGAACCAGATGTAACAGATTTTGAAGCAGGAGTACCTTTACCACCTTTAAGAGACCTAAGAAGTGCCTGCTTGTCAGATGCTGTTATTTCATCTGAGCTTTTTGAATGCGACAGCCCAGCATTCTTCATTCTTTCTATAAGAGCTGTATCAGATATTTTTAGAGTTTTAGCAAAATCTTTTACGGTAAGAGTCAAAATATAATTCCTTTTTATTTTTTAATTAAACCAATGTTCACGAGCTTTCATGATCATTTTAGATGCATTGTCTGAAGAGATTTCAATAATGTCTTGTAATTCATCTACAGCTAACTCAGCTAAATCATCCTTATTTTTAATTCCTTTGTTGGATAACTTTTGAATGTCCTCTTCTTCTAAGTTTAGATCAGTAAGAGATTCAACATTGTCCTCTTCTTCAGTTATAGCTCCCATTGCCTCCATTAAAGCTGCATCTTCTGCAGCACCTTTAACTCTAGCGATTTCACTATCATCTTCAATAAAGGATTTGAATAATGAATCATCTGCATATGCTATATCATCAAATGAGGATAACCCTAAGGATGCAATTTGTTCAGCTATTTCATCAGAAACTTCCAAGCTGGCTGTAAGTTTCGCTAAAAATTCAGTTTCATCGACTTTAACTTTTGCCTCAGCCTCTTCACTACTAACAATATTAAGCTCCCATCCAACTAGTTTAGATGCCAATCTAATATTCTGACCTCTTGAACCAATTGCTAAAGCAAGATTATCTTGATTAACAGCTATATCCATTGATCTTGAGTCCTCATCCATGACAATAGACTCAACCTTAGCTGGTACTAGTGCATTAATAACAAGCTGAGCGGGATTATCATCATAAATAATGATATCTATTCTTTCATTTCCTAATTCAGCAGAGACAGCCTGAACCCTAGAACCCCTCATACCAACACATGCTCCTACTGGATCAATTCTTCCATCATTTGTTTTGACAGCTATTTTAGATCTAGATCCTGCATCTCTCGCAACACCTCTGATTTCAATAATGTCCTCATTTATTTCAGGAACTTCTATGCTAAAAAGTTCTGTGACCATTTCAGGACACGATCTGTTTAGCATTAACTGAGGACCCCTACCTTCAACTTCTTGAATTTGAAGTATGGCTCTTATTCTATCGTTAATTTTATATATCTCACCTGGCATCAACCTATCTCTTGGGAGAATAGCTTCAGCATCATAGGCAATATCAACAATGATATTATCTCTGGTAACTCTTTTTACAGTTCCATTAACAAGTTGATTATTTTGATTTTTGAACTGGGATACAACTTTTTCCCTTTCAGCCTCTCTAACCTTTTGAAGCATAACCTGTCTAGCTGCTTGTGTTTCAATCCTTCCAAAAGGTACATTTTCTTGCTGTTCTGTATATATATCTCCTAATTGAAGATTGGATGCTGCCTCTGTTGTGTGGGTCTCTAAGTGATATTCTTCATCAGTCTCATCAAAAACTAACCAATTCCTATGTGTAGAATACTCCCCTGTATCTCTATCAATCTTGACAATCAATTCCGCATCTTCATGGAAATGTCTCTGAGAGGCAGAGGCTATTGCCACTTCTATAGCCGAAAAAATTATATTTTTATCTAGTCCCTTTTCAGTAGATACTGAATCAACAACCCCTAATATTTCATTACTTTGCATAACCACTTTCCTTCATCAATTTATCAAAATTTGGATCTAAACGACATATATCTATATCACTAAAATCTAATTTATATTCAAGCTTACCTGACTCTATAAAAAAAAATTCTTCATTACAATCAACAAGCGTTCCGTTAATATTCTTAATACCATCCAAAGGTTCTCTTAATTTAACCTTAAGATCTTCCCCTAAAAAATCTAAAAGTTGGCTCTGTTTAAAAAATCTTCTTTCAATACCAGGAGTAGATACTTCTAATACATAGTCTTCTCCAAGTGAAGAGTCTAAATCTATTTCATAATTAAGATCTCTTGAAACATTCTCACAGTCTTCAATGTTTGCTCCTTCGCCTGAGTCTATATATATTCTTAAAGTAGGTCTTCTCTTACCTCTTAGAATTTCAATACCCCATAGGAAACAATTATGTCTTTTTATGACAGGCTCAACAATTATCTCTATTTCATCTTTAACCATTTTTTTACACAAAAAAGGGGCATATGCCCCACAAAAAAAATATATTACGTGGTAGCGGGGGCTGGATTTGAACCAACGACCTTCGGGTTATGAGCCCGACGAGCTACCAGACTGCTCCACCCCGCATCGCAGAGAAATAGAGTGTATAGAAAGCATGCACTGAAGGTCAAGTCTATTTAAATTTATTTAAGCATTAAAAAAATATCTTGATATAATCATTTTTCTTTGCCGAAGTGGTGGAATTGGTAGACACGCTAGCTTGAGGGGTTAGTGAGCGAAAGCTCGTGCGGGTTCAAGTCCCGCTTTCGGCACCAATATTTATTATTTATTCAACAGGAACTTCGTCTGTTGGAACCTCAAGAACAGAAGCTTCTTGATCAGAAATATCAAATATTTCTGTTGAATTCTGATTTTTATAGATATAAGCCAAGGCCATAGTTAATACCAACCAGGTTGCCACTAATCCATATGTTAGTTTACCTAAGAAATCTGATGGGCCTAGAGCTCCAAACATAGAGTTAGATGACCCGCCACCAAAAGCAGATCCCAAATCAGAACCCTTGCCTTGCTGCAATAAAACTAGAGCAATTATTGCTATCGCTAAGACTATACATACCACTTTAATTAGAACTATCATTTTCTTTTTACCTTTCTATAAATTTTTACTATATCTGCAAAGGAGTTAGCTTTTAAAGACGCTCCACCAATCAAAGCGCCATCAATATTTATTTCACCAAAAAAACCTTCTGCATTTTCATGACTAACACTACCACCATATATAACTTTTGGTTCTATATTATTTGCAGATGAGGATTGTACAACATCTTTAATGAATTCGTGAATGGAGTTTATATCTTTTGGAGTTGGGGTGTTACCTGTCCCTATCGCCCATATTGGTTCATAAGCTATAACCACCTTATCAATAAGCTCAATACCAGATAATGCGCTTATTAACTGATTTTTTAAAAAATCTCTTGTTTTTCTGGCTTTTAGGCATTCTTCAGACTCGCCGATACATAGTATTGGTTTAATTCCATTGCTAAGAGCAGCCTTAATCTTAGTTTTAATAAGAGCATCATCCTCATTGAATAGATGTCTTCTTTCTGAATGGCCTAACAAAGAAAAGGTGCACCCAGCATCTGAGGCCATAGATGCAGAAATTGAGCCAGTTCGTGCTCCACCACTAAAATCAATATCTTGAAGACCAACCTCTAAATTTGAATCTTCAAATATTTTTTGAATTTGAGTAAAGTGTATGTGAGATGGAGCTATTCCGATGTCTAAAAACTCATCATTTGAAAAAATTTGAGTTAATTCTTTATGCCAAGCTATGTTTGAGGTAAAACCCCCATTAGCTTTCCAGTTAGCAATAATCATAAATTAAAGTTTAGATTCTATTAAAGATATGATGTCTTTTGCATACTTATTAGCAACTTTTTCTTCTGGAGCCTCGACCATTACTCTGATCTTATTTTCAGTACCTGATGGTCTTACAAGCACTCTTCCAACAGTAATATCAGATTCAACAGTCTTAATAAAATCTATAATGTCTTTATCGTTAATTACATCTTTATTGATTACTTTTACAGCATGATTAATTTGTGGCATCTTTCTGTAATTTGCTAAAACCTCTGAGGGATCTTTTTCAAGAATTAATAATGATGATATAACTTTTAGAGCCGCGATAGTTCCATCACCAGTACTTATAAGATCTTTGCATATGATATGACCAGACGTTTCTCCACCAAGAAGCCACCCATTTTTTGCCAATAACTTACTAACATATTTATCGCCAACATCAGCTCTTTTAAAATCATAACCAAGCTTCTTAATTCCATCTTCAAGGCCTAGGTTACTCATCAGAGTTCCAACAACTCCAGACCAAGCACCTACTCTATTTGGGTTTGAAAAAGCTAATATATATAGAAGATCGTCACCATCAAGAATGTTGCCTTCTTTATCGATTAAGATAACCCTATCGCCATCTCCATCTAAAGATATCCCAAAATCAGCTCTTTGCTTAATAACTTCTTTTTGGACTAATTCAGGGTGAGTAGAGCCACATCCATCATTAATATTATATCCATCTGGATTAATACCAATAGATATGACTTCAGCTCCAAGCTCTTCAAATACACTTGGGCTTACTTTATAACAGGCACCATTTGCACAATCTAAAACAACTCTAAGAGATGAAAACGAAATATTTGAAGGTACTGTAGACTTGCAAAATTCAATATATCTTGCTCCAGCTTCGTCAAATCTTGAAGCCTTACCAAGATCTTCTGTCTTTACAGGTTTTAAATCACCATTAAGAATTTTTTCAATTTTAAGCTCCAACTCTCTCGATAATTTTTCACCATCTGAATTAAATATTTTAATTCCATTATCCAAAAAATCATTATGGGAAGCGCTTATAACAACACCAAACTTTTGCCTAAGGGACCGTGTTAAATATGCAACACCCGGGGTTGGTAATGGGCCACACAAGCTAACATTTACTCCCGCAGCTATAAAGCCAGCCTGAAGTGCTGATTCAAGCATATATCCTGAAACTCGGGTGTCTTTACCAATCATGACAGTATTCCATCCCTGCTCTTTCATGACTATGCCAGTAGCATGGCCAATTCGGAGACATGCCTCGGGAGTTATATGAGTCTCAACTGGACCCCTAATACCATCTGTACCAAATTTTAAATTCATAAGAGAATGATTATAACTCTTCTGCAGTTCCTTTTATTGAAGTTTTTTTCTTAGTATTTGATTTAGGTTCATCGTCTGACCATCCTTTAGGCTCTCTTGGTTGAGCGCCAGCCATTATGTCCTCTATCTGAGGAGCGTCTATAGTTTCATATTTTAATAGAGCATCTGCCATAACATTTAGCTTATCAAGATTTTCTTTTAAAAGATTTTCTGCTCTTCTATAACATGAATCTATTATTAATCTAATTTCAGAGTCTATTAATTTAGAAGTTTCTTCGCTTCTTGTTTGAGAAGGAGATGCCGCTGATCTCCCTAAAAATGGACTGCCTTCATCCTCACCATATTTTATAGTACCTAACGCCTCTGATAGACCCCATTTAGTGACCATGTTGGTAGCAATTCCAGTAGCAACTTCAATATCATTCGAAGCTCCGGTGGTTATTCCTTGCGACCCATTAATAATACTTTCGGCTATTCTTCCACCAAATAAAGTTGCAATCCTGCCAAGCAAATATTCTTTGCTTTGCATATAAGTGTCTTCTTCAGGTAAAAACATTGTTACTCCTAAAGCTCTACCTCTTGGGATAATAGTTACCTTATAAACTGGATCATGTGTAGGGCAAAGTCTACCAACAATTGCATGACCAGCCTCATGATAGGCAGTTATTCTTTTTTGTTCTTCACTCAAAATCATTGATTTTCTTTCAGCACCCATCATTATCTTGTCTTTGGCTAAGTCTAAATGAGATTGATCAATTTTTTTATCGGAATATCTTGCAGCAAACAAAGCAGCTTCATTAATAAGATTAGCTAAGTCTGCTCCAGAAAAACCTGGGGTCCCTCTAGCAATCACAAGAGGGTCAACACCTGAATCTAAAGGCACTTTTCTCATATGGACTTTTAAAATTGCTTCCCTTCCTCTTATATCTGGAAGGTCTACAACAACCTGTCTATCAAATCTACCAGGCCTTAGTAAAGCTGGATCTAGAACATCTGGTCTGTTTGTAGCGGCAATAACAATAACTCCATCATTACCCTCAAAGCCATCCATTTCAACAAGCAATTGATTTAATGTTTGCTCTCTCTCATCATGACCTCCACCCATTCCTGTTCCTCTGTGTCTTCCAACGGCATCAATTTCATCAATAAAAACAATACAAGGTGCTTGTTTTTTAGCTTGTTCAAACATGTCTCTTACTCTTGAAGCTCCAACGCCAACAAACATTTCAACAAAATCAGATCCAGATATTGTAAAAAATGGAACCTTAGCTTCACCTGCAACCGCTCTGGCTAAAAGTGTTTTACCGGTTCCAGGAGGACCAACCATCAATACACCTCTTGGAATTTTGCCACCAAGTTTTTGGAATTTTGTAGGGTCTCTTAAAAAATCAACCAATTCTTGAACATCTTGTTTTGCTTCCTCACAACCCGCAACATCTCCAAAGTTTGTTTTAACTTTTCCACCTTCCATAAGTTTAGCTTTGCTCTTTCCAAAAGACATAGGACCGCCCTTACCAGACATTCCACCTTGCATTTGTCTCATGAAAAAGAAAAATATTCCTAATAATAAAATGATTGGAAAAGCTCCGACTAAAAGTTGTGACCATATAGATGGTTGTTCGATTTTTTCATAAACTGCAATAATTCCATTTTCTTCAATTGCTCTATCAACAGCATCATCTTTTTTAAAAATTGGATGAACTGTTTCAAATTTAGAACCATCAAGCCTATCTCCAGTAATGGTCATCTGGTCGCCTTGAAATATAACTTTTGCAATCCTATCTGATAAGATTTCTTCTTTAAACTGACTATAACTAATTTGCTCACGCGCAGTTGAGTTTTCAATATTATCGAAAACATAAATTAATAAAGATCCAAGAACTATCCATACCAATATATTTCTAAAAATACTATTCATTATCTATTTGCTCCATAGAGAAAAATTTCACCCGATTGCTTCTTTGAAGCAGCCGGTTTAAAAGTTTGAACTATCTTAAAAGAAAGTTCCATTTTTTTTCGAAGACCTTTTAATTTATTGTTTTGAAAAGTCTTCATAATCATTGATCCACTTTTTTGATTTAAGTATCTGCTAGCAGTACTTATAGTGAGATCATTTAGTTCGTATATATTTTCTGTGTCTACTGCACTTATACCTGTTAAGTTTGGGGCTATATCTGAAATTACAAGGTCAAACTTGCCCATAAAAGACTTGATTAATTCTATATCATCTATCTCCTCAATACTCTTCTTAAAAAAGTGTACTCCTTCAACAGGTTCCATATCAAGAATATCTATAGCATAGACATCAGATATTTTAGATTTTTGTTTAATATAATGAGCCCATCCCCCAGGAGCAGAACCAAGATCTAGAATATGTTTTGCTTTTTTTAGTACTTTGGTCTTTTGAACAATCTCATCTAATTTATAAACTGCTCTAGTTCTGTAACCATCTTGCTTTGCTTTGATTGCCCAATTATCTGCATGCATTATTATAGATGCTTCACTTCCAAAATTTCATAATTAAGCTGTCCAGATGGAGTCTGCACTGAAACTTCATCATCAACAAACTTGCCAACAAGCCCTCGAGCAATTGGAGTATCAATTGATATCATGCCCTTGTTTGGATCTGATTCTAAATTACCAACTATTTTATATATAATTTCTTTTTTATTATCTGAATCATAGAGGGTTATTGTAGATCCAAAAATAACTCTTCCAGTTTCAGGAATTTCCTTTACATCAATTACTTGAGCATTCGCAATTGCATTTTCCATTTCATTTATTTTTGCTTCCATCAAGCCCTGAAGTTCTTTTGCTGCATGATATTCAGCATTCTCTTTTAAGTCACCATGAGCTCTTGCTTCTGCAATAGCTTCAGATATCTTTGGCCTTTCTACAAACTTAAGATTTGATAATGTTTCTTTAATGGCTATTTCACCATTTTTAGTCATTGGTACTCTACTCATCAAATTATTATAGCAACTAAAAAAATTATTTATTGATTTCTTGAAGAGTGGAATATGTCCAATCAGATTCTTGACCTTTTAGCGCTTCCATCACAGCTAAAGCGCCGAACATGGTAGTGGTACAAAATATTTTATTACGTAATGCTGTCTGTCTAATTGCTGCCGAGTCTTCTATAGACTGAGCTCCCTCTGTAGTATTGATTACTATATCTATTTCATTATTTAATAGACTATCAACAGTATGAGGACGACCTTCCATAACCTTATTTATTCTTTTTACAGGATAGTTTAATTTTTGAATATATTCAGCAGTTCCGCCAGTTGCAATCATGCTAAACCCATTGCTAACAATCAATGGGACTAACTGATCAAGATATTTCTTATCTGAATCTTTCACACTTACAAATATAGAACCTGACCTAGGAAGTACTTTATTTGCGCCTTTTTGAGCTTTTGCATATGCCTCACCAAAAGTTGCCCCAATACCCATTACTTCTCCTGTTGACTTCATTTCAGGCCCCAGAATTGGGTCAACTAATGGAAATTTATCGAAAGGCATTACCGCTTCTTTTACAAAGAAAAGATCATCAGGGAGCTTACTGTTAAACCTTTGATCAATTAGTGACTTTCCAATCATAGCTTTTGAAGCAATCTTTACTAATGATCTTCCAATCGCTTTAGAGATAAAAGGTACGGTCCTCGAAGCCCTCGGATTTACTTCAATAATATAAATTTCATTATCTTTTACTGCAAACTGAACATTCATCAATCCAATAATATTTAACTCTTTAGCTATCAGTATTGATTGAGCAGATAACTCATCTTGTATTTCTTTAGATAAGCTATATGGAGGCAATGAGCATGCAGAATCTCCAGAATGAATTCCAGCCTGTTCTATATGCTGAAGAATTCCACCAATTTCAATATTAGTACCATCTGATACAACATCGACATCTATTTCAATTGCATCGGTAAGATAACTATCTAAAAGAATTGGTTTGCTATTAGATACTTCAACCGCTTCGGTGAGGTACTTTTTGAGCTCTTTAGAGTTATGGACTAGTTGCATTGCTCTTCCGCCAAGAACGTATGATGGTCTTACAACGATTGGAAAACCAATTTCATCTGCTTTAAGTAAAGCTTCTTCTATATTTTTTACAGTGGCATTTGATGGCTGAGTTAGCCCTAATTTAATAATTAATTCTTGAAAACGTTCCCTGTCCTCAG